>NZ_FOIU01000004.1 GCF_900111495.1 Chryseobacterium wanjuense
GTCTCATAGAGTTTTCTGTGAGACTTTTTTTATGCACATACCCCAAAGATTTATCTTTGCTAGATGCTAGATGCTAGATGCTAGATGCTAGATGCTAGATGCTAGATGCTAGATGCTAGATGCTAGATGCTAGATGCGCGGGGAGCTCCGGAGGAGCGACCTGTTAATAGCCGAGGAATGTAATGTTTGGAGAGATTAGCCCTGTAGGGGTGACCTGTAATAACAACAATCGTATTTAATGTTGCATATGGAAATTAAAAAAAAAAACGAATAAGGAATGAGTAGTTTTGCTAGTGATAATTAAATGATTTGTTATTGTGAGAAGTAATCTTATGAATACATACAGACCTTCTACATTATCAATGCAAGCCTTTTTTTCTTCAGAATAATTCTCAATAAAAATTTTCTTTTGGCATTCGTTTTTAAATCTATTTTTTTTCATCAATTAGCATTTTTGTAAATTCTTAGGCGCTATTTTTTTATAGTGAATAAATTTTTAAATGTTTAATTATGAGATGTTTTGAGGGAATCAAACAGAATGAAATGATATTTTCATTTAAAATTTTTATTTTATCACAAAAATGTGATTATTTTTATTCATATTTTTTAATCGAATAATTTATAAAGAACTTAAAATTAAATATGGTTCTAAATTATTTGTTAAAACTTATTAAAATATTGCTACGTATATACCAAATTGCTTTTTATGAGAAAAATAACTTTTAAGATTGGACTACTCCAGTCCACATTATTCTGTTTGGGGTTGTATGGCCAAAACAGTGACTCTATTAAAACAACAAAGATCGACGAAGTCGTAGTCACTGCGTATGGCGTAAAAAAAGAAAAGAAAGCTCTCGGATATTCTTTCCAGGATGTAAAAGGTCAAACACTTGTAGATGCTAAAGAAACGAATGTGACCAATGCTTTAGTAGGAAAAGTTGCCGGACTACAAGTGATAAAAGGAGGCTTTGGACCTGCTTCATCTTCAAAAATTAATCTAAGGGGTCTTAATTCTTTTAAAGGAGACAATCAGCCTCTAATTGTCGTTGACGGAGTTCCACTGAGTAATAATTTAGGAACAAAGCCTAAACAAAATGATGGTTATTACAATAATGACTTTTGGAATCCTGATCTGGATATGGGAAACGGCCTGAGTGATATCAACCCCGATGATATTGAAAGTGTTTCTGTCCTTAAGGGTGGCGCGGCTTCGGCTTTGTATGGCTCAAGAGGTGGAAATGGTGTTATTTTAATTACTACAAAAAGTGGTAAGAGAAAAGGAGGCTTAGGAATTACCTATTCTACGAGTTTAGGATTTGAGACAATTTTTATGAAGCCTGATATGCAGCATAGCTTTGCTCAAGGCAGCAATGGAGTTGCAAACCCGCCAAATGATCCTAATGGCACAACTTCCTCATGGGGACCTGCTTTTGCAGGATCTGATATGACTGTTTACGATAATTTGAAGAGTTTTTTTAAAACCGGGATTAATTCACAACACACTTTAAGCTTTCAGGAAAATTTGGGAGAAGGCTCCAGCTTGTATACTTCGGCGAATTATTTACATGATAATAGCCAGATTCCAAATTCGAAATACGAGCGGTTTAATTTTATGGCTAAAATGAATTCAACATTCGGAGCCAATAAAAGATGGACGTCTGAAATGAAAGCTCAGTATATCAGCACAAAGGCTAATAACAGACCTTCCGGAGGAAGTGGAGATGGGAACTATTATCCAAGAATTCTTCTCATGCCACAGAATATTGATATCAATGATTATCGTGAAGGGCAGATGCAAAATGGCGTAAATTCCCGCTGGATTACCTCAAACGGAATCAATCCTTACTGGTCGGCCTATAATAGTCTTAATTCAGATAAAAAAGACAGGTTTTTATTAAACGGATATCTTAAATATCAATTCAACGACTGGCTGAGCGCCGATGTGAGATTAGGAACGGATTTCTATTCTCTGAATGCAGATGCAAAAGTATGGACAGGCTCTTCCCGCAAGAACTCTTATGGAACAAGTGAAGAAAAGTTTTATGAAAATAATTATATTACAAGTCTGACGGCCAAAAAAGATAACTTATTTGGAAAATGGGGAGGCTCGCTTTCGGTATATGGTCAGATGATGGAAAGTCGAACTAAAGCTATTTACTTCTCAACACAAAACCTTATTATCCCAAATGTATTTAGTGTAGATAATACAAGTGATCTTGCTGCGGTGGCTACCAATGAGGTAGATTTTAGAAAAAAGATCAATTCCGTATTTGCGGCTGCTGAAATTAATTATGACGGCTATTGGTATATTAATGCTACAGCTAGAAATGACTGGTCTTCAACCTTAAATATTGAAAACAGATCTTATTTTTATCCCTCAATAAGCACTTCCTTGGTCTTAACGGAAATGTTGAATAAATTAAACGGAACCACATCTAAAATTTTAACCTTCGCCAAATTACGTGCAGCATACGCGGTAACGGGAAACTCCTTAAATCCTTATGAGCTTTATAATACCTATACTCTTTCTACAGATCCCAACGGTCATATTATCTTGAGCAGAAAGAAGATATTATATAACTCAAATTTACAGGCAGAAAAGCTAAAGACCTTTGAAGTAGGGGCAGATCTTAAATTCTTTAACAAGGTTTCTTTGGATGTAAGCTATTTTAATAATAATGCTACAGGCCAATTGATAGACCTTCCTATGAACCCTCTTTCTGGGTATGAGCAGGCAAAAATAAGTTCCGGAGGATTGCATAATAGTGGAATTGAGGTTGTTTTAAATACAGATATCTTTAAAAAAGAAAACTTTATCTGGAATATTAATGCAAATTTTTCTAAGCTTAAAAGTATAATCGATAAAATTGACGGCACTGTTTCGAAATATCCTTTGGCTGGTTTTGACAATGTCGGAATTTTTGCTGAAGTGGGAAGACCTTACGGAGCTATTTATGGAACAAAGTTTTTAAGAGTAGAAGATGTGAATAGTCCTTACTATGGGAAACTTATTGTCGATCAAAATGGATTGCCGCAGGCAACACCCGACCAGCATTATTTGGGAGATCAATCTCCTAAAGCTTTGTTTGGGTTTACAAATAGTTTTGTAATTAAAAATTTTGGTCTTTCTTTTTTAATTGATGGAAGAATTGGAGGTGAATTTTTCTCAGCAACCCAATCTGCATTACAAAGAGTCGGACTTGCCGAAGATACGGCTCCGGGAGGAAGACGCGATAATATCGTACTGGATGCAGTCGTACAGGGCGGCAGTGGTTATACGGCAAATACCAAAGAAATCACTCAACAGGATTATTGGACTGCTGTCACAACAGGAAATCTTGGAATTACGGAACAAAATATTTATGATGCCACCAATATCCGGCTTAGAAATGTACAATTATCCTATAATTTTCCAAAAAGTATTTTTGAAAAGCTGGCCTTACAAAGTGCTAAAGTTGCGTTCACTGCAAATAATGTATGGATGATTTATAGTAAAGCAAAAGGCGTAGATCCGGAATCTGTATTTGCCATAAATTCTAATGCTGTAGGATTTGAAAACCTTGCATTTCCTACAACGAGATCATATTTATTTACTATTACACTAGGATTTTAACACCAAACAAAAATTGAAACAATGAAAAAATATATCTTATCCTTTCTTGCAGTAACGGTACTTTCTGTTTCATGTAATGATTTTGAAGACATCAACAACGATCCGTTTTCCGTAGATATTAATAAAGCTGAACCTGAATATTTTTTAAATAATTCAATTCTCGGGGCACAGCAAGACCCCAATATTGCAGAACGTGTTTTTGTTTTATACTGGAAAACTGCAGCAAGACAACATTTGACAACCGGAATTGCGGGAGGGACATACGATGATTCATGGACTTCAGAATACTGGAAATATATTTCAGAATGGCTTAATAATGCAAATGCAGCGATACAAATAGCTAATGAGAAAAAAGCACTCGGTCAAGGCAAACCTTATTATGACAATATTATTCAGGTTTCCCGAATTTGGAGGGCTTATTTAATGAGTGAATTTTCCGATAACTTCGGGCCACAGCCAATTCAGGCATTTCAGGGTACGAATCCTACTTTTAATTCTGAAAAAGAAGTGTATTATTTTATTTTAGATGAATTAAAGGATGCAGCCGACAAAATGGATCTTAACCAGGCTGCTCCCTCAAATCCCAATGCTTATGATATGGTGTATGGTTTTAGCTGGGGAAAATGGGTAAAATATGCCAATTCCATGAGAATGAGAATTGCAATGAGAATTTCAGAAGTAGATCCTGTAAAAGCAAAAACCGAGTTTGAAGCAGCTGCCAATTCCAATATGTTCATCGCTTCAAGCACTGATAACTTTACGGTGGCCGAAAAGCCAGGATGGGATGCCTTAACGGGCGTAATGTCCAGAGAATGGAATTCCCAGATTTTGTCGGCAACTCTTAATAATATTTATATTGGCTTAGGGGGAATTAATACTACCAGTCAGTTACCTGCAGCTCAACATCCTGCTGTAAAAGCTGCTGATTATGTAGGAATAAAATACGATCAGCAATTCACCACAATGACGAACGATCCTAGCGCGGGATATTGGCTGGATGGGCTTCCCAACAAAATTGATCCAAGAGCTTATAAAACTTTCTATATTCCCGGAGATCTTACCAATCCTATTTATTCTCTTTATCCCACTTATACCAATGAGGCCACAACCAATTATGGCAATCTTACTTTTGCAGATAATTCTCAGATAACAATTAATACCGTAAATACCTGGAATGCTTATACCATTGGAAACTGGGGAGTGAAAGGACAAAGGAACGGATTAAGAAATGTAATAGGCTGTATGCCGGCTTTAGGAAAACAATATAGAGAAAGTAAAAATTCCAGGATATTTTTTGCAAGCTGGGAATCTTATTTCCTTATCGCTGAAGCGGCTCTGAAAGGATGGGCAACACCCATGAATGATGAAGCAGCTTACAACAAAGGTATTCAGGATAGTTTTACTTATAATAATGTTTCACAGTTTTACGGGCAATACATTGCTTCTACAGACTATAACAGGGATGGGACATCAGTTGCGTACAATCATACAACGGAGCCGGGAGCAAGCCATACCATGCAGTATAAAGATCCGTCAACTAATAATTTAGTTTCTGTTGAAATTAAATATCCTGTCAATACCATTTATAAAAACGGAGCCTTTAAAAATGATAAATTAACAAAGGTTATTACTCAAAAATATATTGCCAATATGCCTTGGCTGCCTTTGGAATCCTGGAGCGATCATAGAAGACTGGGACTTCCGTTCTTCGAAAATCCTGCCATTGAAGCTCCGTTGGTGAATTTACCGAATCTGAATGCTGGAAATTATATGACCAATTCAATTAAAAATTTCCCTCAAAGATTAAGATATCCGAGTACTTTCAGAAATACGGATCAGACAGGTTACGATAAAGCCGTCCAACTTCTCGGAGCCGAAGATGCTGTTCTTACTCCGCTTTGGTGGGCAAAACATTAATGATAAACTAAGCTACAGAATTTTTTTTTTCAGGAGTCCTTTTCAATTTTTTTGAAAGGGACTTTTTTTAAAGCGCACTTATGGTAAAAACAACCCTGCTGTTATAAGTAGTTGCCGGAATAGTTACTGAAACACCGGATAATTCCAGCTGAACAGGGATATTGGTATAAGAAGCAAGCGCTACAATCGCCTGAATTCTGAATAACTCAACATCCGTCGTCAAGGGAACTGTGATATATATCGTTCCTCCCGTAATAGAGCATGTGAGACAGGCTGTTGTTCCGTTTCCGGTTCTTCGGGCATGCAAAATCAGATTGGAATTCCAGGTAGGATTGGCCTCATAATGAACAGACACTTTTCCGCTCCCTAACAATAATGGAACACTTGCCGCCAACAAAATTTGATTGGTCGCACTTTCATAAGTTCCTGTATAATTGCTTCCGGCTTCTGTAATCGATGGGATGGTTACTGTCCAATTAGTTCCGCCGACGGTGAGTGTCCGTTGTGATTGTAAATGACAAAATGAAATCAAAAGCACAAAGAATGCACTTTTCACGAAAAATTTAGTGTTAAAAAAATAGGTTTTAAGCTTCATTTTAAATCATTTTTATTCGGTGATGGTGTATGTGATGACGACCGGAGTATTTGTCCGAGCCGATAAATTGGCGTACGTATTTGCAGATAAAGTAATGGTCAGTCGATGTCCGTTATTGGCGCCGGTTCCGGTGAAGGCTCCTCCGATTCCGCTAATGATGGTTTGCGCAGTGGTGGTCAGCGTTACCTGAGCCGAAGGGGTTCCCAGTGTTCCTCCCCCCGATCCGGAAGCTGTTGCCGCCTGAATCTTTATATCAATTCCTGGAAGAACTTGGTTAATAGAAGCTGTAATTCTCCTGGAAAGCCCTCCCGGAGCAATAGCAGAAGTATAATTGATCCATTTTGCAGTATTGGCTGCAGGTGCAGTGACGGGTCTTCCTGCATCGGTGGGTGCTACAAAATTTATAGCGATGGTTCCTGCGGGTTCTACGTCCATGAGTGTCACAACGGGCAAGGTTACAGCAACAGTCCGGTTTCCTGTGGTTTGTGAAAATATTGTACAGGAAAAGCCTAAAAAGATTAAAAATAATAATTTGAATAATTTCATTTCCGCTTTTTTGTTTCGTTGTAACTTACTTTTATGGTTTCCTGTTGATATTTTACTTCTGTTTGCTGCTTAATGACATGTATGGTTAATTTTTTTATTTCAGAAGGTTTTAAATTAAATCGAAATTCATCAATCGGAATTTTATACCTTTTGTCCAATCCGTTTCGGTAGATTTTCACTTTCCATTCTCCAGGACGCAGGTAGGTAAAATCAAAATTTTCTCCGATCACCGCCATTTTACGATAAGTTTGATCACCGTTTGAGGCTTCGATAATAAGGTTTTCTTTCTTTTTCTTATCTTTTTTAATAGCAAGTTGCGCAAAGCTCGCCTGGTTTTCAGAATATTGGATATTTCCTTCAATATTGGCTGCACTGGTCAATCCGAAATTGAAAATATTTTCTTTTTCGGTAAGAACTAACGAGGCAGGAACATTTACATCCGGAATATCACCGATTTCCGTTGTAGACCGATCCATTTCTAAAACATAATCTCCCGGAATCACATTTTTAAATATAAAATTTCCGCTTCTGTCTGTGATGGATAAATGATTTCCCAGCATGAGCCGGATGCCGTCGACTTTTTTCACACCAAGATTTTTAATATTTCCTGAAAGCGTCGTGTATTCTGCAATTTTCTGTGTCGGAACATTCATGCGCAAGGTGTAACGCAGGGAGAAAATAAAATCTTTATTTCCCAATTCTCCACGCTGCAAAGTATATCTTCCGGAAAGATCAATTTCATGACCGCGAAAAATCTGTTGATGAAAAAGTATTTCAAAAAGATTCCGGTCGGTATAATAATCTTCAGGCATATAATTGTTCTGATAAAATAAGCTGAAACTTGTTGTATCTGAAAATCTGCTTAAAATTCTTGCACCATAATATACCTGCTTCTGGTTTTGCAATTGATACCGTGAAGTAATCGCATAGCTTCCATATATATTAAATGAAGTTTTAAATTTTTCAAAGCCAATATTCGCGGTATAAAAACTCGAATTCCCGGAAAATCCCGTTAAATAATTGTCGGTTTTTCCAAATTGCCCTTCCAGATTCAACTGGAAAATCCCAATTTGCTGGTCTATACTTACCTTAAAAAAACGTTCTTTATAATCAAATTCTTTGGGCATCAAACGGTCTTCATATCTTTGAAATCCGTTGTAAAGCATGACAGAACCACTTTTCATGTATCTGTACTGAATTCCGTATTGTAAGAATTTCCGGTAAGGAGCCGCCAAAAATAGGGTGTCGCGCTGAAAATTTCTGGCGTCCTGAACATACGTCGCAAGTACATTTATTTTCTTTGAAAGGTTGTACTGAAGATTTCCGTTGAAAGTACTGGTATTGTTAAAATATCCTGCATATTCCGGACTGGCTTTCATGTACATCACATTCCCGCTGATCTTTTCAAAACTCGCAATAGCCTGAAGCATGAATGCATTTCCGTCTGTTTTATCTGTTTTGCTGTAAGAGGCTTCCCCAGAAATCTCAAAATTTTTCGTCAACTGAAATTTTCCGGCAACATAGGGCAAATGGGCATTGGAATCCAATCTGAAATTTGAAAAACTTACATCTACATTCTCTGTTCTTGGGATTTTGTATAAATATCCGGTGGTAATTTCCGATTCTTTAGCAATTTTAAATTTTGAATACACATTAAATTCATCTTTAATATCCCTGAAAAATCTGGGATGATTGTAAAAACCGCCAAAACTTATTTTTTTTAAATCAAAACGAATTTCTGCGCCGCGACCATACCTTGCATATTCCGTTAAAAACGAAGATGAATAATTTTTATCTCCGAGATGAACAAAGAAATTATCTCTCTTATAATTCACAAAATATTCTTCGTATTGGGTGAAAGAATTAAATTCTACCGGATTTTTCGTTATGGCATGGAACTCAAGAAGATTTTTATTGTCTTTGTCTAAACTTCCTTTGCCGTAAATTTCACCCTGAAAACCATCGTCATATTCACCGCGGTTTCGCATTCCGATGAAAGAAATCGAAGCTGCCACCGGAAATCTGTGAAAAATATCTTCTTCAACAGGTTTTACCGAAATGATTTTCACACTTGTATACGCTGTCTGATTTTCCGAAGGGTTATCAAGTGAGTATACCGAAAGATTTAGGTTTTGATATTCATTTTTTCCTAAATCCGGATTGGTGATTTTATTGATAGTAATTATTTTACTTTCTCCGGGAGGAAGTACTAGTGAAGTATTTTCTTCAACAACGGCATTTTTACTTTCAAGGATTAAATTTTCAGAAAGATTTCCGTTATTTTTTAATAAAAAAGTAGCTTTAATGGTTTCTCCTGCTTTTACAAATTCTGGATAATGTAAAGTTGTCAGGGAAATTTTTCTCGTACCTGAAACAAAAAACGCTGAACTTTTAACGAATTTTTCACCCGTATTTTTTTCAATTCCACTTAAAAACACAGAATATTTTCCTTGCGGAGTTTCTGTTGCTATTTTTAAAGGAACAATATAAACACTTTTTTCATTTGCTGAAATTTTCAATTCTCCATTGGTAAGAATCGGAGTGATATGTGAGCTTGATGTCTCGACTTTCAGGTCATAGATTTTACTTTCGGGAGCCGTATTTTCTATCGTAAAGGAAATAGAGGTAGAGGTTCCCGGCAGCAGACTATCTTTTTTGTTGACAAAATCTTTTTTTTGAGCAAAAATTAGTACTGGGAATAGTAAAATAAGATATAAAATCCAATTTTTAATCATTCTTTACTTCCAATTCCACATTGAGAGCAAATGCGTTTTCATCTTCATCGGTGGCTATGAGTACGGCATTGTATCGGGCAGCAGGCATTTTGCTTATATCGATATGGAACGATTTTGAGGTTTGTGGTAATAATCCCATTGGCTGGCTGGAAAAAACGCCCAGCTTTTGGCCATCTTTTTTGTAGATTTCTATGGTTGCGGTTGGTTTGCAATAGAGATTTCCATTGTTGGCAATGGCAACTTTCAGAATCTGGCTTCCGTTTTCTCTTTCGATTTTTAAGCCTTCAAATTTTAAGTCAGGTTTTGCTTTTTCAGAATCAAAATCTGTAATCACCTGAATGGCATATCGAACGATCGACGTAATATTTATCCCTTCTTTTTCGTTGCTCGGCTTTATATTTTCCACAGGTTCTACCATGATCACGCTCCAATAGCTTCCCGCATTGGAAAGCTGTTTGGGTACTGTGATCTCGTAGAAGACTTCTGTTTTTTCTTTTGCTTTTAAAGTGATAAGATTGGTGTTAAGCTTAATCCATTCTGCATTGGTTTTTACATTCGTATTGGGAGCGGTATAGCTGATAGAGCCATCCGACTGATACGTGAAATCCTGCAAAAATAATTTTACACTTTGTGGCTGACTGCTTGTATTTTCTAGGGAAATTTTTCCTTTATAGACTTGTCCGTTTTCTACTTTATAATTGTGGGTAAGACCGTTAAGAATTACAATATTAGCCCGTAAAAGACAGACTGGTAACAGAAAAATAAGCAAAAGGGAAATATGCTTTATCATTTTTAATGTAAAGTTTGGGTTGAAACAAAGACAAAAGAACAAGGAAGAAACTGCTGAGCGATTTCTCCGTATTAAATTTTAAGGGTTTTCAGACGATGATTAATTATCCGAAATGGTGTAGGTTACCGTAGCGACAGCTGTTGCAGTGGCTTCCAGATCGGCATAACTGGCGACTGTTCCGGGGCCGCTTCCGGGAGCTAAAGCATATGTAAGGTTATGACCATTGTTGGCACCATCACCAGTGTACGCACTTCCGATTCCGGAAATGATGGTTTGATCTGCTGCACTTAATGTCAATTGCGCTGAAGGCGTTCCTAATGTTCCTCCGCCGGCTCCGGTTGCCGCTGCAGCCGTTACTCTGATGTCAATTCCGGGGATGATGGCATTTACTTTTACAGAAACATTACGGGTGGCATCCGCAACAGATTTGATGGATGAATAGTTCAGCCAAAGGGTGTTGTTGGTGCCGGTAGGTGTTACAGGAAGACCAGCTTCTGTAGGCGCCGTAAATCCTAAAGTAATGTTTTTGTTTGCTGCCGGTTCGATATCTACCAAAGCAACTTCCGGAACAGAGATGGTTACCGTGTGATTGTCTGTGTTCGTGTCTTGTGCACTCAGGTTGGCAGAAATTGCCACTGCCACTATAGACAAAGCTAAAGTGAATTTGATTCTTTTCATGATGTTATGATTTGGTAATGTGAAGTTAGTAAAATTCATCATAGTTTGAAATATTTTTAACTCTTTTTTTAATGGTTATAGTTCATTTTCAATATTTTAACATTTCAATTTTTAATGGTTAAAATATTTCTGCATTTTATAACTTTTTAATTTAAATTTTTATGATTAAACTCAATAACTAAAAAAGTCTTACGTTTTTTAACATAAGACTTTACATTGTTTTTTGAAATATTATAAGCTTAGGCCCAGTGTGGATCTGAAACTGTAGGCTTTCCGGATTCTATTCTTCCTGCAAAATGCCAGCTGTTTTTCCCTGAAACAAGTTTTATATCGTACCAGCCTTTCATTTTATTTAAATCAATAATGATTTTTTCCTGTATCATGGTTAAGGTAATTTCCGTTTTTTTCTTTTCATAGCCATTTTCCAGATCAAGACGTATATCGGCACTCTCTTTTTTATTCTTTTTAATTAATAATTCAAGCTGATTTTTTGATGAAATGTTATTCAACGAAATTTCTAGTTGAGGATCATCTTCTCCTTTAAAATGCCTGTAAAAACCATTCGGGCCAAAAACTTCCATGTCATATTTTCCGGGCTTTACAGCGTGAGATAACTCCTGTTTAGAATATAAAGCATACGAAAAATGGAAATTATCATTGTTAAATTGCGTTCTGTCATAGATCAATAACGGAACGGCTCTTTCTTTTACATTGATCATGGAAATTTTTCCACTCCCAAAATTCACGTGATAATTATAAGGCAAAGGGTTTGATGGCTTCAATCCTCTCTCCTGAATTTCCAAGAGATTATTATTCAATTCATTTTCTGAATACCATTTTAAATTCGGAACAGGTTTGTTTTTCGCGGAATTGATGGTCTTAGCGTAATCTTTTTGGTTTAAATAATCGATCTGCGGAATTTTTACATTAGATGAATTAAAAGAGGAAGTCAGATCCCCGCAAATTGCTCTTCTCCAGTCACTGATATTATCTACTGTAACATTTTTATTAAATTTTTTCTGAATAAATTTCTCCAAAAACTGCAACACCGAAGTATGGTCCGAAACTTCAGAATTGACAAATCCGCCTCTTGTCCATGGTGATGCGATAATCATCGGAACTCTGTATCCCAAGCCCACTGTTCCTTCTATTTTTTCTTTATCCTTTATATTTGGCGAAGCCATATATTCCTGATTTATACTTACATATTCCACGCCTTCTTTTCCATCAAAATCTACCAGTTGACTTGGATTCATCGGTGGCGCAAAAGGTAAAACGTGATCGAAATAGCCGTCATTTTCATCATAATTAATAATGAAGATCGTTTTTTTCCAGGTTTCCGGATCTTTGGTTAAAATGTTTAATACTTCAGAAATGTACCATGCTCCATACCACGGCGAACCAGGATGGTCCGAAAAATGCTCAGGCGCAACCAGCCACGAAACCAACGGCAGTTTTTTATCCTCAACATCTTTTCTGAATTGAAATAAAACATCACCTTTCGGAACTACCAATTTGTCGCCATTTTCATCTTGTCCCTCTTCCAGATTCCAATAATCGGGATCGTTGATATTTGTGGTAAAGGCTTTCTCATGAAGATTTTTTTCTGTTGGTGAAAGTTTAGCAAAATTATCAGGATGATATTTAATCTTATCTTCTTCAAGCTCGGCGATCAGAGTTTCGAATCTCTCTTTTTGCTTCGGATTTTTTTCAATTTCTTTTTTTAAATAAGAAATAATATTCGGAATGTTCTGATAATATCCCCTTGAAAATTTTACATTAAATTTTGAAAACCATTCAATCGGATTATCCGTAAAGTTGCTCAGCCAAGCTTCCTGTTCACCAGACATCCCTTTTG
This sequence comes from Chryseobacterium wanjuense, assembly GCF_900111495.1. Lineage (NCBI taxonomy): Bacteria > Pseudomonadati > Bacteroidota > Flavobacteriia > Flavobacteriales > Weeksellaceae > Chryseobacterium > Chryseobacterium wanjuense. Next base: position 12,733 of record NZ_FOIU01000004.1, read on the forward strand.
GAAGACTGATTTCATTCTGATAAATTTTCCATGAAATCGTGTTTTCTTCTAAAATTTCGGGGAAACTTTTCCATCTTGCCTGATGGTTTTTATCGTAATCGATATTTTCGTTGTAAACATTTGCTTTTACTTTTCCGTTTTTCTGTTCTCTGATGGTTCCTGACCAATGAAAAAGACGGTTGGGAGTAGTTCCCGTTAAAGACGAACAAAAATATTGGTCGAAAATGGTAAACGCATCCGCCAGTTGATAATAAAACGGTAAATCTTCGCGGTTGTAATATCCCAATGTCAATGGAATATCTTTGTAATCTTTGTTTCCGGAAGCTTTTGCCTGAAGCCATTGGTCGTATTTTCCTTTATTCAGTGCTTTTTGCTGATCACTCCATGAGTGGGGAAGTGAGCTCATCCACGTTGATTTTGTATTTCTCAGATCCAGACGTGCGGGAGCGGCATATTTTCCGGAATCACCTTTTTGAAAAAACGCAGAATGACCGTCCGGTTTTATGAAAGTTCTTTGATCTAAAAATCCTCTAACCCCTTTCATTGCTCCGAAAGCATGATCGAAAGAACGGTTTTCCTGCATTAAAATCACCACATGTTCAGCATCATAAAAAGTTGATTCAGCGGCGGGAGCGATGGTTAAAGCTTTTAAAATGGAAGGATGCAGAACATTGGAAGTTCCCAAACCAGCCAGCAAAAGACCCGATTTTTCTAAAAATTCTCTTCTTTTCATATTGAATAGTAATAGAAAGAAACCGCAAGTTAATTTCTTTTCCTGCGATTTCTTTAATGTTTAAAAAAATAATTTAGATTTTATTGCAACCACCACGGTTTAGAATTGATGTTATCATTTCCTCCGTATTGTGATGCCAATGCAGCCTTAAGATTAGCATTGTTGTAATTGTACTCAGATTGTGGATACCGGAATCTGAAAGGTGCTGAAACTCCTGTCTGTAAAGGGAAGTTTGGGTAACCTGTTCTCAGATAATCGTAATAGGAAGTCCATTGTGACTGATGGAACATTGTCATGTATTTTTGTGTCATGATTCTTTCCAGTTGTGTTGCCAAAGGAGCTGAATTATCATACACAACCAGAGGAGTCGCCAGATAATTATTAACATCAAATCCTGAAAAATACAGACCAGGATTTTTTACATAAGTCTGATAAAAACTAAAACTGGCTTTAATGGCATTGTCGTAATGTGTTTTTGCCGATCCTGAAATCCAACCTCTTGCCGTAGCTTCAGCTAAAATAAATTCTAGTTCCGAATAGCTTAATACTGATGAAGGCTCGTTGGTAGCATCTTTGTAGAAACGGTCGTTTACTTTAGAAATGTTTTTTGCTGTAATTAAAGCTGCATTATCAGAATAAGGAGAAGTTGGGTTTCCTCCGTTATACCCTGTAAAATCAGTGATGGGTTTTCCTGCTTCTTTTGCTCCGGTTGTCTGCGCTGCAAAAGTGAATAAACGTGGATCTTGTCTTGTTTTGAATAAATCAATAAAATAATTGGCCATGTACAAACTCGACCCGTAACCACTGTTGTTGAACATCGTGTATCGGCTGTCTGCAGCGTCTACGAATTTTAATTCTCCGTTGTCTGCAATAGATGTCATTAAAGTCTGGCTTCCTGCGATGGATGCGAATTCCGTTGCAACGTTGTAACTTCCAATGGTCGCTTTTTTAGACATTGTTATCAAAATTTTCAATCGGAAAGAATTGATCAGTTTTTTCCATTTTGTTGCGTCGCCGTTGTAGATGATATCGCCTTCGATTTTATCGTTTTGATTGATTAAATCGTTGGCTTCTTTTAATTCCGTTAAAATTCCCGCCATCACGGTTTCCTGAGAATCGTACTTTGGCTGGGTAATTCCTGATTCTCCTTTTACGGCTTCAGAATAAGGGATGCTTCCGAATTTTAAACTTAAATTAAAGAAATACAAAGCCCTGTAAAATTTACCGATGGCCTGGTAATTTTTATTGTTAAGTTTTTCTGCTTCCTGCATCATTTTCACCGTATTCAGAAGGCCTTTTGTGTAAACATCGAATGAGGCATCGCTCCACTTCATGTACTGATAAGTATTTTCACCGTCTGTCCCGATCATCATTCTGGAAGCATACATATTGTCGCCATTCACCTGAAAAGCATTGGAAGAAACGTAGGTCAACAAATATTTCGGATCTACACTTGCCTGATCATTCGGGTTTTCATTGATGGTGTCAAGATTAGATTCGCAAGAAGTCAACGCTAATAATCCAACTACAAAAATTGATTTTATAATATTTTTCATTTTGATTTTTCTTTTAATTAAAATTTAAGATTAAACCCTACTCCGATCCATCTGCTTGAAGGATCCTGAATATCATTTCCTGTCCCGATTTTGTAATCCGGATCCGAATAAAGATTTTTAGATTTTTTCCACATCGCCAGATTGTATCCTGAAATATTTGCCGTGAAGCCTTTTACCATACCTCTTGGGTTTAATAAATAAGAGAAGTCATATTCCAGAACTACGGATCTTAATTTCACGAAAGTTCTGTCGAAAACGTTGGCAAATTCTTCACTTTCATCTTCTGTCACTCTCGCCTGATAAGGATAATTCTGTGCCCAATCCTGGAAGCTGATGGCTTTGGTGTGTGGCGTGTACGTTCCTGTTGCTGCATTATAATTTACACCATCCGGAACAAAATAATACGTTCCCGGATTTGCATATTCCAGATCTCTGTATTGTGTAGAATTCGGATGCTTTCCGCCCCACCACATTTTTTCTACCACCTGCGATCTCATGACACCACCGACACTTCCGTCGATTCCGATATTCAAAGTGAATTTTTTATATTTAAATGTATTGTTGAAACCAAACGTCCAATCCGGATTGAAATGTCCTAGATTTGTCGGTGTGTTTGCTCTTGTCGGCATTCCTGTTTCGGCATTCAGGATCACTTTTCCGTCTGGGGATTTTTGCCAAGTGTAGTCGTAGTAACTATCCATTCTCTCTCCAAGTTTGATATTGTTGTAAACCGGCATATTGTCGTAAATGGAAGTCAGTTTCTGTTCGTAAGTACTCCAGTTGATCAATGATTTCCATGTAAAATCGGATGTTTTAACTGGTGTTAATCCTAATGAAATTTCAAGACCTTTCGTAGTGTATTCGTTTCCGTTCACATATTTTGAGGTAAAACCTGAAGGTTGCGCGCTTGGGAACTGAAGGATATTATTATAATCCAATGTTCTAAAATAAGTAGCGTCCAACGTAATTCTATTGTCGAAGAAACCTGCACTTAATCCTAATTCATAAGATTTTGTCTGTTCCGGCTTTAATGTATTTTCAACATTTAAAGTAGTTGGATAATAATAGGTAGGATTTCCGTTGAATGTAATTCCGCCATTGTTTACATAATAATTTCTGATCGAGTAAGGCTGAAAATCATACGCTACCTTTGCCCACGAAGCGGATAATTTTAACAGGCTGATGGATTCCGGCATTTTAATTAAATTCGAAACAACAGCACTCAATGAAGCGGAAGGGTAGAAATATGATCTGTTGGCTTTCGGGAGGGTAGAAGACCAGTCGTTACGACCAGAAACGTTTAAGAAAAAAGCATTGTACAAACCAACGTCAATCGTTGTATAGGCACTGTAAATTAACTTTTCTTTTAAATAATCATAATATTTTACAGCTCCGACAGAATTATCCAAAGTATATAATTCCGGAATTTTCAAGCCATCTGTTGAAGCATTATCCACATCATTTTTATAGTAAAAAGCAGAACCTCCAGCATTGATCGTGAAATCAAAATTTTCAGAAATTTTCTTTTTATACGTTGCTAAAACATCATAGTTGAGGTTCCAGGTTTTGGTATCGTTCAAAATATAGCCACCACTTCTCGGTGCACTGTAATTAAAATAAGAATATGGGCTTAGAATTTCCTGTTTGTTGTGGTTTTCCACAATGGAAATTTTCCCTTTTACCGAAAAATCTTTCGTTGCTTTATATTCTAAACCTGTCTGTGCATTGATAATGTTGGTTCGGTTTTTATTTTTATAATATTCTGCTCCAAACCATGGGTTGTTGTACCATGCGTAGTTCCAGTTGGCTTGTGCAGTTCCTTCTTTTCCGGGAATCCACATATGATTTTTAAGATCTCTTCCGTCTACATCGCCTCCCATCCAGATCAGAATCGTGTACATGTGACCACTTGGGTTGTAATCGTAATTCGGAATATTTGGGGTAAAAGTCTGATTAAAATTAAATTTAGTATCAAAAATTAATTTTTCGCCTAAATGATTTTCAGATGAAAAATTTACACCATAACGCTGAAGATAAGACTCAGGAACCCGGTCGTCATAGTTCATGAAATTTCCTGAAAGTCTGTAAACATCTTTATTATTTTTATAACTAATCGAAAAATTGTTATTATTAATTACCGCTGGTTTCAGGAAAGTATCCAGGTTATCATGATATTTCCAATCGATCGGAACTCTTTCGTATCTTGATTTGTCATCATACTGAGTTCCCGTCACTGCTCCATACCACGGCGTTACCTGTCCTGTCACTTTATCTCGGATCGGGCTGTTCCATTGTGCGATTTTCAATCCGGGAGTAAATTTCGGACCCCAGATCATATCTCCATCGTTCACACCGCCATCGGCTCCGTCCCAGAATTCATATTTTCCGTGCGAACCGTTTCCGTATTCTGTCTGAGTTTTCGGAAGGTTGGTAAATCCCGCTGTGACCATTGTGTTTTGAGAAAATTCAACTGTGAAGCCTTTCTTTTTTGCACTTTTTGTAGTAATCAAAACAGCGCCGTAACGGCCTCGCGAACCGTAAAGAGCGGAAGCAGTTGCTCCTTTCAATACGTTGATATTGTCAATATTATTTGGATCTAAATTTTGGAAAACTTCTTTTTCAACAATCACTCCGTCGATTACAAAAACGAGATTTGAATTTCCTCTTAACGTAAATTGCGGAGCCTGTTGCATTCCTGTTGGGTTTGAAACATTTAATCCGGCAACCTGCCCTGAGAATAGATTTCCGATGCTTGGAGTTGTGATTGTTTCAAATTGTTTTGTTCCAACTTCCTGAGTTGAGTAACCGATTTTTTCTTTCTTTTTTGCAATACCTAAAGCGGTGATGACAACACCCTCGATCTGTTTTTCATTAACCTTTTTTAATACAACAGAATAATTTCTTTTGTTTGAAACTTCGATAGTATACGTGGAAAATTCCGGTGAAAAAAACTCAAGGACATCTTTCGGATTGGCTGAGATGGTGAAATTTCCGTTTTCATCGGTGGTAGCCGTTTTTCCGGTGTTTTTGTCGGTAACATTGACGCCTGAAACACCAGAGCCGTTTTCGGATTTTACATTTCCGGAAATGTTGATTTCTTGAGCAGTAAGATAAAGGGGAAGTAAAAAAACCGCAAAAGTAGCTAAAGTCTTCTTCATTTTTTTGAGGACAAATTTAGCGGTGTACTGTTACCTGAACTTTAATGTGGTATTACGATAAATATATCATTTCAGTAGGAGACAATAGAAAAATTAATGAAATTATAAACATAAAAATTATGATTACCTCAGAGATTTTTGCTTTTTTATATAGTGTTATTATAAGGTATAATGCAGTTTTCAGGCTAAAACCTGCTCAAAATTCCCCAATGAATTTTTATATCATTAAACTTAAACGGATTTCCAAACTCATTACCATTGGAAAGCTGAAAACTCATCAGCCCGATCGGAATAAAGAAATTGAAACCGAGCCCGACACTGTAGAGTTTGGGTTTTACATTTAAAGATTTGTTATTGAGTTGCCCGTACTGTCCGAAGACGTCAAAGAAGGCCTGATTCCCGATGAGATACCGGTATTCCAGACTTCCGTAATAGTAAAAATCGGCGGCGAGGGAGTTTTCATTGAAACCCCGCATGGAATTCCAGCCTCCGAAACGGTACAATTCGTTGGCCGAAAACTCGATCTTTGAGTCCATCATGGCTCCTTCCGCTTTGATATTGAGGAAATGATTTCCGTTGATATGGTAATTGTGTTCCCCGAAAAAGTAGAACTGATTTTGCGGAGATTTAATATTATCTTTCGTATAAGTCGTTGTCAGATAGTCATATCCGGCATTGATTTTTGTTTTATAAAGAAAAAGGTCGATATCCGTCGGTTCAATCATTTCAAACCAAATCCCGATTCCTTTTTTGTTGTAATCTTTTCCCTGCACATACAGCGTATCAATGATGCTTGAGCTTTCAAAAGTTCCTCTCAACCCGATTTTGTTTCTGGAATTGAGATGGTAATAAAGAGCCGGAAGTGCCTTTACATTGGCAAAAGTAGAGTCTTGTCTGAAGATATTTACCTTCATGTTCAAACCGACATTCGATTTGAAAAGATAAGGAATATCAGTCTGAAGATCAAACGTCTGTCCTTTGTCCGGGTTTCTCTGCCAATACAGATTGATGGATTCAAAACTGTTAAATATATTTTTAAAATTGACATTCAGAGTTCCGTTTAATGTAAATTTATCAGATTTATCATTTCCAAAACCGATCACACCATCGAAACTGTTGGTCTTTTTCTTTTCCATGAAAAGATAAATGCTGGTGGAATCTTTTGTAAACAATGTTTGCGGAGGGCGTTCCAGGGTGATAAACTGGTGACTTTGAAAGGATTTATTAATGGCAATAAGATTTTTGTCGTCGTAGGTTTTTCCCTTGAATTCTTTTTCAAGATTTTTTATAAACCTCTTCGGAACATTGGTGTAGCCTTTTACCACAAAACCATTGATGGTTCTTTTATCATTTTTATTAATATCTAATTCTACGATTGGATAGCCGTTCTTTTGACCTTTGTATTTTGATTTGATCCTGCTGAACGCAAACCCGTCATCAATATATTGTTTATTAATATTTTTCTTTGTTGAGTCTAAATTTTTAGTAAAAAATTCTTTCTGATTTTTAGTTTTCTGAACAATCGAATCTGTCAGGCTGACGTAAGTTTCATTGAAATTTTTTCCTTTGTCGTAAATAATTTCCGTGCTGTCTCCCTTGATGTTTACTTCTTTTAATTGAGTGAAAAAGTAATTGTTTTGCGCCAGAGAATCCAGAAATTTCGCTGCAGATAAAGAATCTTTCACCTTTTTCTTCACCTTTGTTTCAGAATCTATGAGAAAATAATGCTTCTTCTGCGCCTGTACAAAAACGCAAAACAGTACAAAAAATATTTTTAAAATTAATTTCAATTCTGGTATGTTTAAACCATTAAGATTTATTTAAGGAGTTAAGAATATTAAGTTTGCTGCTTAAAAATCAGAATGATTATCTTAATTAAGCTTAACTCCTTAAATAAATCTTAATGGTTCAAAATATATATAATTAAAAATTTGTTTAATAACTGAAACTAAGCCAGTTTATTATATTTCTTCATTAAATTTTCATAAGTTCCCTGCGGAAGAATCCATTTCAGAGGAACTCCGATTTTCTGTCCGAACTTTCCAAAATAATAATGAGCTTTCCATTTATTTTTAGCTAAAAGGGTATCAATATATTCTGCAACTTCCAAAGGTTCGGTTCCGTCGCCAACATGAGAATTCATTAAAGCATAGACTTTATCAAAAACATTTTTATAAGGCTCAGAAACTTTTGTTCTTACGCGGTTTTCTGCGATATTGGTTTTAATATCACCCAAATGCAGTGAGCAAACGTCAATATTCCAAGGATAAACTTCATATCTCATCGCTTCAGTTACTTTATCCAAAGCCGATTTTGATGCTGAATAAAACCCGCGGAAGGGCAGTCCCATTTCACTTCCGATACTGGAAACATTGATGATTTTCCCGAATTTGTTTTCCCGCATTTTCGGCATTACGGCACTCATCATCTGAACAGCTCCCACCAAATTGAGGTTGAACAATTTTAAAATATCTTCCTTTGAAGAATCTTCCACAGCTCCTACCATTCCCATTCCGGCATTGTTGATCAGAACATCGATTCTGGTTTCTGTCTTCAAAACTTCTGCGATGGCATTCTGTACCGCATCGTTATCCGTAACATCGGTAGGAATCGATTTGAAGTGCTGACTTTCAGTGTGTTTCCTGCTCAAGCCATATACATGATGACCTTTCTTTCCGAAATATTCTGCTAATACGAAACCAATTCCTGATGAGGTTCCTGTGATAATGATGACCATTAGTTTAAAAATTTTGAACAAAAATAAACAAAAGAAAAGTACTTTAGAGAACTATTTACCAATATGTTCCATCACTAATGTCTGAATGCCGCTCACCGCAATTTGCAGACCGACACAAAAGATGAGAAAAGAGGTAAGTCTGTTTACGATTTTCTCGCCGCTGCTTCCCAGAAATGTGATGATTTTTTTAGTATTCAGATAAAAAATATAGATCAGAATACACATGAATAGTACGGCTGCGATAATGGCTAAGATATTAATAAGATAATTATTGATACTCAGTGCTTTGCTGTGTGCACTCAAGGTAAAAAGTACTGAAATAGTACCCGCTCCGGTAGTGACAGGAAAAGTAACGGGATAAAAAAGTTTATTGCTGATATCACTTTGAGCTCCCATATCATTTTGCATATCATTTTTGTCTACATCAGACTTTTCATCATTTTTGGCAGATAAAAATTCCCAGCCCATTTTGCAGATCATGATGCCTCCTGCCAATTGGATAACCGGTATTGAAATACCAAACAACTCGAGGATATAATGACCGGCCAATAAAGACATTACACAAACGCAAAAAGCGTAAAGGGTAATTTTTTTTACTGCTGCTTTTTTATCCTCATTGCTTAGATGCTGAAGATAAGGATTTACCATAAAAGCACTTCCAATAGGATTCACAACTGGAAAAAGGGCAATAATTCCTGTAAAAAGCAAATGGATAAAAGTGTGAATAGACGTTTCCATAAAGGGTATAATATAATTGTTTTAAATATTCTATGTTTCGAGCAGGCTGTCCAAATCCTTCCAAAAGTCGGGGTAGGATTTTTCGACAACGTCCTCGTCCTCAATATTTAATTCTTTGATCAGGCAAAACGGCGCAAAACTCATGGCCATTCTGTGATCCTGATAGGTTTTAATGGAAATGTTTTTTTTGGGTTCGTTGAAGCTGACAGATTGTATCGTTAAATCTGTAATTTCAGTTTCCGTTCCCAGTTTTTTTAGTTCATTATACAAAGCCTGCAGCCTGTCGGTTTCTTTTACCCTCAATGTTCCCAACCCTGAAATTTCAAAAGGAATTTTCAGGGCAGCGGCGGTTACACACAGTGTTTGTGCGATATCGGGGCAATTATTCATATCCAGGACAATTTTTTCCGGAAATTGAAAATTGGGTTGTGGTATAAGGCTGAGTTTGTGTTCTTCTTCAGTGAAAATTGTTTTAATTCCAAAGAAATCTTCATAAATTTTTGCAATCGCAGAATCTCCCTGTGTCGATTCTTTGTAAAAGCTTTTCAGGTAAATGGTTTCCCTTCCCAACGCTGCAAACGAATAGAAATAGGAGGCCGAACTCCAGTCGCTTTCCACTTCATAATCAATGATTGATGAATGATTGTGGGTAAAAGGTTCTACTTTTATAGTGTTTCCGGTAAAGCTGTTTTTAATTCCGAATTTGGTTAAAATATCCAGCGTCATTTCAATGTACGACCTTGAGGTTACTTCGCCTACCAGATTTATTTCCAGTCCGTTTTCCAGTTTTCCGGCAATTAATAGAAGGGAAGTGATAAACTGGCTTGAAATATTGGATGGAACATCAACTGTCGTCTGAGTAATTTTTCTTCCTGTAATTTTCAGAGGAGGAAAGCCTTCATTTTCAAGATATTCGATTTCTACTCCCAGATTTTGCAGAGCCGTCACTAGGTTTTTGATGGGTCTTTCTTTCATCCTTTTAGAACCGGTAAGGATGGTCGTTTTCCCTTCCATGATTGAGTAGTAGGAAGTAAGGAAACGCATCGCCGTTCCCGCATGATGAATATCTACTATTTCGGTATCTTCAGACAATGCTTTTTTCAGCAATTGGGTATCCTGAGAGTTGGAAAGATTACCGATTTTAATATTTTTAAATAAACTTTCTAAAATCAACAAACGATTCGAAATACTTTTCGAACCGCTGATCTGTATGGTTTTATTTCCTGTTAATTTTGATTTTTCTAGCGTCTTCATTGTTCTTCTAAGTTGGAAGCTCGAAGCTGGAAGATGGAGGTGAAAAGTTTAGTTTAAAACTTCCGGCTTCCAACTTCCGGCATCCAGCTATTTTAATTTCTCATTATTCTGATGACGATCTTTATCACGATCCGTCTTTACCTTCATTTTTTTGTCAAAAGCTTCCTGCAGGTTTACGCCGGTTTGGTTGGCAAGGCACAACGTTACAAACAAAACATCTGCCAATTCTTCGCCCAGATCTTTGCTTTTATCACTTTCCTTTTCGCTTTGTTCGCCGTATCTTCTGGCAATGATTCTGGCAACTTCGCCCACCTCTTCCGTCAGCATAGCCATATTGGTCAATTCATTGAAATAACGGACACCAATTGTTTTTATCCATTCATCAACTTGCTGTTGCAGATTTGTAATTTCCATTATTTTTTCAGCTGTTCTTCCAGGGAAGCGATTTTGTTATTCAGTCTTTTGATTTCTCCTTCCTTTTCTTGTTTGGTTTCTAGAGATTCTCCTGCGGTTTCAGTGTAATTGGCCACTCTCTTGAAAAATCTTCTGACAAAAATGTAGCAGATGATTAATGAAATTAAACCAACTATTTTGATAATATTAAAATCCATTTTTTAATTATTCTTAAAATATTATTGATACTGATAAGCTCCCAACGTAGGATTTGAAGTTCTTGAAACATTGGCAATATCTGTAGGAACTGTCGCTGCAACCGCAGGGCTTCCTTTACCGATTGCCGGAGAATTCTGCTTCACTCTCAATTGCATCTGAGCTGCAAAATAGTTCACAAATAATGGATCCTGATTCTTGATGGACTGTATCACGCTCGGATTACTGTCAAACGGGAATCCTGCCTCTGATGTGTTGGAATATTTTAATAAACAGTTTTCAAACACAAAATTGAATAACTGTCCCGGAGTCTGCTCAAAATTCACAGAATTATCCCTGTCAGAATAAATAATACTGTTTCTTACATTGAGAATTAATGCGCCCTGTTCGGTTTGCCCGGAAGTGTTTGTCCATTCGTTGGTGGCAAAAATTCCGTTCCTGTTGTAAGAATGCAATAAATTTGAATAGTTTGCAATCGTAGAATGAATATAATTATGCGTTCCCCCTTTGAAAATTCCGATGGCAGATTCTCCACAGTTGTTCATCACTAAGTTTTTAGCATTTACTGTAGAAGCTACAGCATAAATTCCGTATTCCTGGAAGGTATGGATGAAAGAATTGCTGATCACAGCGTTGGTCTGTTTCATATCTAAACCTCTTGTTCCACCGAGAAGCCTTGCATAATTCATAGTAAGATTCGAGCCTGCTTCCATTCTGATGGAGTTCCAGTTTTTTGGAATCGTATCGTAAGCCGGATCATTTCTGTCGCCACGCAGAACGACGTTATTGGCTAAAGTTCCGTTAATATTTAAAGAAGCTCCGGATAAAACTTTCATTCCGCTGTTTTTATGGAAATAAACTTTTGTTCCGGGCTGTATATCTAAATTCACGTTTTGATCGATGGTAAGATCTCCGTAAATAATTTTAACTTTATTATTAGTCCAGGTCGCATCAGCGGAAATTACATTCGGATTGGTGGGTGTTTCTATGAAAAATTCGGCATCCTGAACCACCGAGAATAGAACAACCTGTTGATTACCTGCAGGACTCTCGAATAAGACCTTATCTTCGGCAATAGCTTCCGGACCGGTAGCTTCTGGGGCAATTTCAATGAAAATATATAAGCTGTCTTTTTTTCTTAAAGGAACATCTTTAAAATCGTAGCCGGGCTTTCCGTCCACATTTATCTTATATAAAGAAGTAGCGCCTTTTTCGAGGTGAATTCTTGGGATCAGGATATCTTTGTCTTCATTATTATACACTTTTACGGCGTACGTTTCAGAACGAACCTGATGATAAACCGTGTCACAAAAAACCGTATCTTTTGAAAAACTCAATTCTTGTGAAGGTGCATCAAAACTAATATCATCCTTATTACAAGATACAGCCATAATGAGCATCCAGAAAGAAAAAGCCAGTAATAATTTGAATTTCATCGAAATTTAAGTTTAAATATTGATTTCAAATGTAACGAAAATACTTTAATTTTCTTATCAAGAAAAAATTATTGATTCCATATTTGCAAATTCAAAAAAATATTGTACTTTTGCAACCTAAAATTAGCAGAGAAATATCCATTACTATTTCGAAAGCAAACTTTAATTTTTAAAATTGTATTATGAAACCGCAAGGTTACATGTGACATTAACAAAAAAAGAAATTTACACATGAAAAACGGAATCCACCCAGAAAATTATAGACTTGTTGTTTTCAAAGATATGAGTAACGACGAGGTGTTTCTTTGCAAGTCTACTGCAGAAACAAAAGATACTATCGAGTACGAAGGACAAGAGTACCCATTGATCAAAATGGAAATCTCTTCAACTTCTCACCCTTTCTACACTGGTAAAACGAAATTGGTTGACACTGCAGGTAGAGTTGATAAGTTTATGAACAAATACAAAAAATTCGCTAAATAATTTTTTGAAATTAAAAATATTTAAAGTCTTCCGATTTTCGGGAGACTTTTTTTATTGTAATTTTGTTTAGACTTTAAACTTTGAATTTTTAAACTATAAACACAGAACTGAACGATGCAATTAGTATTTTCAGATGCGCAATACTGGGAAGATTTTCTTCCGCTTACATTTACAAGACCTGTCGCAGAGATGCGATGCGGAATTCTTACATTCTCCGAGAGATGGCAGAAAATTTTAGACAACACGGAAATTTCGTATTTCACGGAAAATTACCTTCAAAACAAATTCAGAAATCCTGAAGAAAAGGAAAGCCTTTTTCTGGTGACGAATTTTCTACCGACGCAACAGGTGATCCAGCAAATTAAAGACCTGAAACAAGGAGAAGCTTTGGTGTATGAAGATGAACTGATCGCAGCGAGAATCAACATGAAAGATTTTTCGCTAAACCAGATCGAAAAAATGACGGACATCAAAGAAGAACTCACCTTTTTCAAAAAGCCGACCGATCTTTTTACCTATAATGACAAAGCTATTGATTTTGATTTTGAATTATTAACAAAAGGGAAAACCTCACAGGAACTTTCGTCTACCAACGGATTTTTAGGAGATAAAAAAGACCTGTTTATAGAAGAAGGCGCACAGATTGAGTTTTCTACCCTGAATACCAAAACCGGAAAAATCTACATCGGGAAAAACGCTGATGTCATGGAAGGCTGCAATCTTCGTGGCCCGATTGCCCTTTGCGAAGATTCCCAGCTAAAGTTAGGCGCTAAAGTGTATGGTGCGACGACGGTTGGCCCTCATTCCAAAGTTGGTGGTGAGGTTAACAATATCATTATTTTCGGATATTCAAGTAAAGGACACGACGGGTTTTTAGGAAATTCTGTAGTCGGGGAGTGGTGTAATTTTGGAGCAGATACCAATTCTTCCAACCTTAAAAACAATTACAGCAATGTGAAACTCTGGAATTACAGAACAAAATCCTTCGAAGATACAGGCTTACAATTCGCTGGACTGATTATGGGAGATCATTCTAAAACAGCGATCAATACCCAGCTGAATACCGGAACGGTTGTCGGTGTTGCCTCGAATATTTTTAAAGAAGGCTTCCCTCCGAATCTGGTAGAGAATTTTTCATGGGGAGGTTTTAAAGATGATGAAAGATTTAAATTAGACAAAGCCTACGAAGTTGCAGAGCGAGCCATGGCCAGAAGAAAAGTGGCTTTAACGGACGATGATAAGGCTATTTTTAAATATATTTTTGATACATATTAATGTGACTATAAAAGGAACTTCAAAATATTTTGAAGTTTTTTTGTTTTTGATGTAATAAAACTGAAATTTTAATTGTCTTACCTATAGAAACAAAACTTATGACCCAAGAAACTTTCAAGAATACGGTATTTATTCTCAAAAATGAGATGTATCGCTTTGCGAAAAGATTTGTCATGAGTAGTGATGAAGCAGAAGATGTTGTGCAGGATCTGATGATCAAATTCTGGCAGAAGAAAGATGAGCTGGAGCAGTTCGGGAATTTAAAATCCTATGCATTGAAAGCCGTCAGGAACGAATGCCTGAACAGACTCAAGCATCACGATGTAAAAAGGGGGTTTGCAGATATGCAGTTGCATCGATCCGAGCTTTACAGTATGGAGGTGAATAATTTGAAAGAACACATTATCAGTTTTATCAATCAGCTTCCGGAAAAACAAAAGATGGTGATTCACCTGAAAGATGTAGAAGAATATGAAGTTTCGGAAATAGCAGAAATGCTGGAAATGGAAGAAAATGCGGTAAGAGTAAATCTTATGCGGGCCAGACAAAAAGTAAAAGAACAAATTTCACAATTGATGAGCTATGAGCAACGACAAATTTCAAAATAAATACGACGAGATCTTCCAAAATATAAAGGAAGAGAAAATGGACTGGGATTTTGAAGATTTCCTGAAAAAAGCAGAAGGAAAGGAAGATGAGGTTCAGAAAGATGAAACCCCGATTATCCCGATCGATACAAAAACAAAGCCTTCGTTCCCGAAATGGTTCTGGATGGCAGCGGGTGTAATTTTGCTGTTGAGTATCGGGCTTATTTTTAACATCAATAAAAATTCTGATGTAGAAGATCAGGCTCAGCTTGTGGAAAACCAGATCAAGGATCAGAAAAATGATTTTATTGAAGAAAATAGCGAACATCAGGAACAGGTAGCGGTGAACAATACTACAGATTCGATTTCCGGAACTAAAAAAGATTCGATTTTTCAGGAAAATACGGTAGCTGAAAAGGATGTTTTAGATGAAATTTTACCAAAAAGAGGAAGACTGAAAAAAGAAAGAAAACCAAAGTATGTAGATAATTCCTCTTACAGAAAGTATAAAAAAGCTTCAGATTCTACAGGGTACAAAGATTCTTACGTGATCGTAAACGGCAAAAGAATCGACAATGTAGAGGAAGCCATTAATGTGACTAAGTATTCATTCCAAATATTTGCAAATAATGTCAGTGAAAAATTAGTACAGCCAAAAGTCGTTGACGACGATTATTAATTAACCTTTAAAAAAGATATTATGCACCTGATCAGGCACTAATAATCAAAAAAAATAAAAATTGACTCATGAAAAAAATAATATTAATATTTGCACTTGCTTTTTCCCATTTCTTCAATGTGTATGGGCAGAAAGATAAAGACAAACTAGACCAGCTTTTTGAGAAATACCAGGAAGTGGAAGGAGTGACCTCCATTAAAATTGCAAAACCCATGTTCGGGATGTTGAGCAATCTGGATTTAGGAGATGCAGAACTGGATCAGATCAAACCTTTATTGGCAAAAATTACCGGATTAAAAATTTTAATTGCTGAAAGACCTGCGAATGCAACCAATGCAAAAGAACAGAAGCTTACTCAGATCAATAAAGATATTTCCTCTTATCTGAGTAATCTGAACTACAGCGAAATCATGACAGTGAACAGCAATGGCGCAAAAATAAAATTCCTTTCTGCGGAAGAAAAAAACGGGATTTTGGATGATCTTTTGTTAAGCATCGACAGCGGTGGTGAAGAAAATATCCTGATGAAACTGGATGGAAAACTTTCAATGGATGATATTAATAAAATTATCAATTCCAGCGAAACCAATACCAATCCTATTACCAATACAAGAAGCAGTTTAACTTCTGAAAATACCTCTTCTTACTTAAGTGGAGAATCCAGAAGTGTGGGAGAATTTTCAGGAATTCAGGTAAGTACCGGGGTGAATGTGGTTTTCAAACAGGAAAGCCCGACCAATGTGAAGGTAATTGCCGATGCAGATAAGCTTCAGTACATCGTAACGAAAGTGGACAATGGAGTTTTGAAAGTATATGTTGATAATAAAGGACAGAAAAATTTAAAGTTCAAAAACATCAGCGTAAATGTTTCTTCCCCAAGAATGGATAACATCAAGACTTCTTCAGGATCAACTTTTACGACCATTAATTCTGTAAGAGAAAATAATCTTAGCATCGATGCTTCATCAGGGTCTATAGTGAAAGGGAAATTCAATATTGCCAATGATACGAAAGTAGAAGCGACATCGGGATCAGATATTAAAATTGATATTAATTCTAAAAACTTCGATTTCAAAGGATCTAGCGGTTCTAGTACAAAATTCGACGGACAGGCAGGAATGGCAAACTTTGATATCAGCAGCGGCGCACTTTGCAAAGCGGATAATCTGAGAACCAATCAGGTAGAGGCAGAATCTACTTCGGGAGGAAGTCTATCTATCAATGTTGTGGATAAATTAAAAGCCAGAGCTTCTTCAGGAGGATTGATCAAGTACAGAGGAAATCCGGAGATCACCTCAGATATCAATAAAATCTCAGGAGGAACTTTAAAACAAATTGACTAAAATTAATCACCATGAAAATTTTAAAAAACATTTTTCTGATCGCTTGTATGATGTTGCTACTACAGTCATGCGTGGTATCAGAAAGACCCAATATGGCCTTCTTTTCAGAGTCGGGACACGATTTTAAAGGAGCGAAGTTTGTGAGTATTAATGTTCCGATGCTTCTGGCAAAGCCTTATATCAAAAAAGCATTGAAGGAAGATGGCGAAAGTGAAGAGATCATTAATCTTGTAAAAAAAGTGTCAAAAATAAAAGTCATGACCGTGGAAAATGGCGACAGACAAATGCTGAAAGATTTTGCAAGCTATTTAAATGACAACAATTACGAAGAATGGGCAACCATAAAGCACGACGGTGATAATGTAAACATCCGTGTAAAACAAAAAGGTGATGCTATTAAAAATATGCTCATCACAGTGAACTCTGACAAAGAATTGGTTTTTGTAGATGTAAAGGGAAGTTTCACTGCCGATGATATTTCAAAGATGATAGCTTCCGCTACCGATAAATAAGGACTTTCATATTCAAATTCATATACTAATTTTATTTTGTACAAAATGCCGTTCCGCAATTCGGGGCGGTTTTTTCATTTAAGTTATTGATTATTAAGTTTTATTTAAACTATTAAAATCGATTTTCGTATTTCGATAAAATACCTTAATTTTGCAAGAAAGTAAAGATGTCTATTCATAACAAAATTGTAGAGACAGCCATCACTTTCGATGACGTGCTTCTAGTCCCTTCTTATTCAGAAGTTTTACCTAATCAGGTTTCATTAAAATCAAGACTTACCGACAAAATTACGCTTAATGTTCCGATAGTTTCTGCTGCGATGGACACCGTTACAGAAGCTGAATTGGCAATTGCTTTGGCCAGAGTGGGCGGTTTGGGTTTCATTCACAAAAATATGCCGATCGCTGAGCAGGCTGCACAGGTAAACAGAGTAAAGCGTTCTGAAAACGGAATGATCTCCGATCCTGTTACCCTTTCAAAAGATCATACATTAGGCGAGGCCAGAGAAATGATGGCGAAGTTCAAAATTTCAGGTCTTCCGGTTGTAGATGCAGAAAATACGCTGATCGGAATCATCACAAACAGAGACGTAAAATATCAGGAAAAACTTGACATGAAAGTTGAGGAGATCATGACGAAAGATAATCTGATCACTTCCGATAAAAATACAAACTTAGAACAGGCAAAGGAAATCCTTCTTAAAAATAGAGTTGAAAAACTGCCGATCGTTGATAAAAACAACAAATTGGTTGGTTTAATTACGATTAAAGATATCGACAATCAATTAGAATACCCGAATGCCAACAAAGACGGGAGCGGACGTTTGATCGTGGGAGCCGGAGTTGGTGTAGGAGAAGATACATTGGATAGAATTGCAGCTTTGGTTCAGGCCGGGGTTGATATTATCGGTATCGATTCTGCTCACGGACATTCGAAAGGAGTGTTGGATAAAATTGCTGAAATCAGAAGAACGTATCCGGATTTGGATATCGTTGGAGGAAATATTGTAACGGCTGAAGCTGCTGAAGATCTGATTAAAGCAGGAGCAAATGTATTAAAAGTAGGTGTTGGTCCCGGTTCTATCTGTACAACGAGAGTAGTTGCAGGAGTTGGAGTTCCTCAGTTATCTGCTATTTACAACGTGTACGAATATGCTAAATCTAAAAATGTAGCAGTAATTGCCGATGGTGGAATCAAGCTTTCAGGTGATATCGTAAAAGCGATTGCAAGTGGAGCAGGAGCAGTAATGTTGGGTTCACTGTTAGCCGGAACTGATGAGGCGCCAGGTGAAGAAATTATCTTCCAGGGCAGAAAATTCAAATCTTACCAGGGAATGGGAAGTCTTTCTGCAATGAAGAGAGGTGGAAAAGAGAGATATTTCCAGAGTGAGGCTAAAAAATTCGTTCCGGAAGGTATTGAAGGAAGAGTTCCGCACAAAGGAAAATTGGAAGATGTGATTTTTCAGTTGACAGGGGGTCTAAGAGCAGGTATGGGATATTGTGGAGCTAAAGATATTGAAGCTTTGCAAAAAGATACCAAAATGGTAATGATCACAGGAAGCGGATTGAAAGAATCTCATCCTCATGATGTTATCATCACGCAGGAAGCTCCGAATTATTCTTTATAATAATAAATAAATATAATGAACAAGGCTGTCTCAACATTGAGACAGCCTTGTTTTTTTGTTATCAATAGGAGCGGACTTTAGTCCGCTTTAATATGTTTAACGCTTGATTGGCTTTAGCCGAAACTTAAAATAAATCTTCAACTAAGAAATTAGTTCAACGAAAGAATCATACGTTCCGTCATAATCTTCCCATTTCTGATTATTCACAAAAAATGAGGGAGTTCCGTTCACTCCGCTTCTCACACCGCCTTCAAAATCATTTTCAATTTTATCCTGCAGATCGGCTGTGTTGATGTCGTTTTCAATTTTATTAAAATCAAGACCTAAAGATTTTACAGATTCTTTCAGCATTTCTTCATTCAAATGATTCTGATTTTCGTAGATGAGGTCGTGCATTTCCCAGAATTTTCCCTGTTTTCCAGCTGCTTCAGCGATCGTTGCGGCTGCCATTGCATATTGATGAGAATCTGTCAAAGGAAAATTTCTGAATACAAAAGCTACTTCATCGCCATATTCTTCAACAAATCTTTTTACCAAAGGATAAGCGTGTCCACAGTAAGGACACTGATAATCTCCGTATTCAACTAAAACAATTTTCGCGGTTTCCAAATTTCCCTGAACGTGATCATTCGACCCGACCGGAATTCTTAATGTAGACATAATGGATAAGTTTTTTTATTTTAAATTTTCTAATGCATCAATGATTCCGTCTGCTCCGGGATTAATTCCGTCCGGCGACAAATAACTCCACTGAATTGTTCCTTCTTTATCAATGACAAACAAAGCTCTTTTTGAAGTTCCGTTTTCTTCATTGTAGACGCCATATTTTTTTGCAATTTCTCCTTTTGGATTAAAATCCGCAAGCAATGGAAAGTGCAGTTTTCTGTCTCCCATAAAGGCATCATGACACCATGAGCTGTCTACGGAAATTCCCAGGATATCTGCATTGTATTTATGAAAAATACTGAGCATCTCGTTATATAAAGTCACCTGATCTCCGCAAACAGGGCTCCAGTCGGCGGGGTAGAAAACTAAAATTAAATTTTTTCCTAAAAAATCCGAACGTTTCAATTTCTGATCCGGTGTAGAGTGAAGTTCAAATTCCGGAGCAGGAGTTCCTTTTTCTAATATCATATTTGAGTGGTTTTTGGTTAAAGAAAATAGTGTAATCGATTAATTTGTAGAATAAAATTAGGAATAAGAATCCAATTATTAGCCATTGCTTTACTTAAATTAATATTAAAGTTTGATCTATTCTACTTTCCTGTATTTAAATTTGGGTTTAATCACATAATTTAAAAACCGGCCTTTGGATTGTACGGATCTGAACCTATCAAAGATTTCCTGAGGTACATCGAGATAATCATATACTGCTCCCGACTGATATATGATTCGCAATATTTCAGTCTCCGGGAAGTACAGATAATGATTGATTACTGATGAGGGCATGCATAATTTTCTGCAAAAAGTGTTCCTTGGTTGGAGTGGAATCTTTATTTTATTCCTACATTTTTATAATGAAAGGGGATTTTAGATTAAAAATAATAAAAGTATAAATTGCTCTATAAAGGTTATCATTTAATAATAAACTCACCAACATTATAATAATCATAATCATCAAATAAAAAAAGCAAGGGTAAAAATTTGTTGTCCTGTATATTGCTGTATTACCCTAAGCATCTTTAAAGAACGCTAATCTGATATTTCCTATCTGGTCTTTCTAACTATAAAACCACCGCATAAAGCAGTGGTTTACTTTAATTTATTACTAGAATCGACTACCAATCTTGTCTTAAAGCAACTCCAAAAGAGAAGCAGATAATTAGAAATATAAATAATAACCCATTAAAAATATAGTTTAGTATTTTACTATTATATCTATAAATCAAATAAAAATTAATTGTCAGTAAAATAATAATTATTGGAGTTAATTTTAAAAAATAATCATACTGAAAATATAATAATAATGCAGTATAAATTAATGAAATAATTAAAATTATTTGTGTGATTTTTTTCATTAGAGATTATTTTGGTTTATTAATTTCATCTTTAACAGTTTTAACAATTTTCTTACTTAAATCATTATCAATACTTTTATGAGTTGATTTGGGAGCATGTATATTAGTAACTTTAGTTTTTTTATTATCTTCTGAAACTGTTACTTTCTCACCACCATAAAAATCTTTTGTTTGATAATAATTCATAACTTTCGAAACATTTTTAGATTTTATTGTTGTATCTGAGTAAAAATCCATAATATCTAAAGTTATCATCAAATTGATTTTCAAATCCTTGTTTTCATTTGTTTTTTCAATTAAATTATCTCCACCTAAACTATGCCCCACAGCAGTTACATCACCATCAGGATGATTTTTGTTAAAACTTGAAATTGTTGAGTTTATATCATCTTTTGTATTTTCATTTTGGGAGGAATCAAAAATTACTACTCGAGTATCTTTACTGCTTAATTGATTTAATGCTCCTAACCCATTTTTATCAACAGAACCATCTCCTCGATTTCTTGCTTGGGTATGTCCTTTAACAGTATCACCTGAATGCCCCTGCACTACAACAACTAAATTTTTATATCCATCATTTTTCCTAAAGTCTACAGCTTCCAATCCTTCTAATTCTCGAGCATCAATAACCCTATTTTCAGAGAAATTATAATGAGACTGATAAGCATATTTTTCAGAAAGTGGATCAACATTGAAGAATCTTCCAATAGAAGGGTCGTAATTTCGCCACTTAAAAGAACTCCAGCCTGTATGTATTTGTTTTTCCTGTCCTTGAAAACTATATTTATAGGAAGGAGTGACAATTGATGTAGCGATAGTCCCATGCTCTAATCCAAATGGATAAAAATCAACTGCATCATCTATTACTGCATTTCCATTTGTGTCTTTATAAAAAGAAACTCTAATATTTCCAACTTGATCTTTATATTGATAAATATACTTATTATTTTCAAAACTATAATATCCTTCTGTTGTTGGCACAAATTTTAAATCGGGTGTTGTCGGTAATAGAGAACTATGCTCATATTGAAAACCATCTAAATAATCTGTGGTAATAAATGTTGAGCCTCTCATATATTGCTTTTGATGTTTAACTCCATCAGCTCTATAAATATGATTAAGTGTATATCCAACGCCAATTGCAGCATTCATTTGAATACTATTAGGAAGATTTAAAAAGTTATAATCAATTTGCTTTATTCTTTTATCAAGCATACTGGTCATATTACCACTTGTGTCATAGGTAATTATATTTCCACCTCCAGGATAACCGGAAGTATTTCCAGTTTCATCTGTGATTGTAATAAGTTTGTTCCCTTCATAATTATAAGTTAGATTATCAATTACCTCAGTGATTGATGTATTCCCTGTTCCTTTTTTTCCACGTACTAGATTAGCAATATTCCCATTATTATCATACTCTATATCTTCATAATAGTCGATATTCAAAGTAGTAGATAAAGGTTGATAACTTTTTCCATATATAAGCCTGTTAAGGCCATCATATTTATAAGTATACCTTTTAAGGATTCCGTCGGTTGCTGTTTTCCAGTCAACCTCAGAAATATTCCCGTTATACTTAGCCTCCTGAATTCCCAATAAAGGATCGGGATTATGATACTTAATTTTATAGCCAAATAATTTACCTCCTAAATTTGCTGGATCATTGATTTTAGTTAACCACCCTCTTACATCGTACTCATAATCGATACTTTGTAGATTGTTTCCTAACTTTTGATTAGATAGTAAAGAACGTTCATTGTATGTGTTATCCGTCAAAAGTTCAGGAATTCCATTATTTACCTGATGCCAGTGTTTCTTTAGCCTTTTTAAATTATCATATTCAAAATCTTCTTTGATGACTACTTCCGTATCTGTCGTACTTCTTTTATGAAACGTTTTGGTCTGCTTGGTTTGTCCTATAAAATCAAGTTCATTTTCAAGACGGGTATATCCGTCTAAATAGTTAATGGTATTAAGACCAATTACCCGACCTTTTTTATCATAATAGGTATATTTTTTAGTCCATCTGTCATCTTCAATATTTTTAATCAGATTCAGTACAGGAAGACTTTTTGTACTTACATTTTCCGAAACCTCATTTTGTGTTAAGGTAGGTTCACCTAGTATAGATGTCGGAAAAGTCGGGTTGAAATCATATGCAGGATATTGATCGTAGTAATTTAAAGTAAGAATTTTAAACCACTTTGTGGAATTAGGATAAGTCGAGTCCTGATTGTTATAATAAACATCCATTCCCTCTCGGTTAAAGACCGATGAGCCAGTTCTCTCTACATTATTTGAGTTCAAGCCGTCAACAATATTTTGCTCCGCTAATCTTGTTGTAGCCCCTGTTCCAATTCCTGTGATGGCAACTCTTCCAAATTTATCATATTTGGTGTAAAGCCATCTTCCCTGTGCTCTGAGATTAGCATCCTGAGTGGCTACTACACGATCTTGTTTATCATACAGAATAAACTCCCAACCTTTACCCGGCAGTTTCTTTTCTACCATCCTATATCTGCCATCATATTTGTATTGATAGCATAAATCAGCTTGCCTCGTAGTATTTGTTACAAGATCAGAATAAATATTCGCCTGAGACGGAATAATAAATACAAGCTGATCATACTCATTGTATACATAATAAGTATCAACGTAATCACCCACTGTGATTTCCCTTCTTTCAAGAATAAGCTGACCATTAGTATTGGTAAATTCGATTGTAGAATAACCGTCTTCGTCGATTACTGTTTCTTTGCTCAACTGATTTGCAATGTAGTTCCCAGCTGTTCCCAATGTACTTTTGGTAGCATTATTTTCCCAAGTGGTTGAGGTGGTGAATTTCCTTACACCATCTGCAACTGTATTCGCGCCATAGGTATAGTTTTCAGGATGTGAAGTCCAGTCATTTCCGAACTGTATTCTTTGTTTAATTCTATCTAATGGTGAATTTTCCGGCACATTTTCGGAATAGATTTTTTCTGGCCCATAAACAGTTGAGGCATTTAAAAGTGGAGATGTATAAATAGCTCCGTTTTGTGTTCCACTTTGAGGAACCGGAAGATAATTTTTAATTTGTCTGCCGAATGCATCATACTCGAAATGCGTAACAACATCTTTTTCGGTTGGTGATGCTTTTACTCCGACAGTTTGTTTTGATCTTCCTAAACCATCAAAATAATTAATGGTTTCAGTGTTTTTTACACAGTCAGCATCGAAGCAAGTTTTTTCTGATATATAGTTTTCTGTATTGCTTGCCTGTGCTATTAAAGTGTTGCTCACAAGTAATACGGAAAGAACTGTGGTTATTTTTTCTGTTATATATTTTTTCATGATTTGCTTTTTAAGGTTTATAGTTATACTTAAATTCTTTCAACAATTTTCCATTGACATCCTCTATTCTTTCCAGTCTGCTATTGCTGTCATACTTATAAACCTCTTTAACTCCTGATGGCGGGGTAATGCTTCTTACACCAATAACTGGATCATAAGAATAGGTTGTGATCTGATACCCTAAAAGTGCCGGATTTTTTCTAAAAATATTTAAGGCTTCTACCATTGCTGTTTCCGTTTGGTCTGAGGTCATTCCGGCTGGCGGCATAAAATCATTTTCCGACGCAGTAAGTATACCTGTAATATAGGGTTGTACTTGGTCATAGGTAGCACCTTCAATTTTTGCAATAGGTTGTGTTTTGCTATAACCCCATATAATGGTTGTAGGAACATCATCTTTGGTGGTGAACTGAACTACATTTCCATCAGTATCATACTTATCATAAGTAATTTCTGTACTTGGCGCAATGTTTTGCGGATCAAAATAAGTTTCCGACAGAGGTAACAGTAAATTCCCAGTTTGTGTTGTTGGCAAAGATGTTGGATACACTGTTTCCGTTTTTGAAAGAACAATATTGTTCTTTTTTATTTCTTGTCCAACAGGAACCCCAACCATATAAGCATTAAGCATTGCCGTATTATTTGTATCGGATGCATATTTATAATTCGTTACATAAATAGTGCCGTCACTTTGGGTTTTCCATGTTGAGGTTGGGGTATTGTAAGTATAATTATAAAAGTTTTGTACTGTCGATTCTACATTTTCAAAAACTGTTTTCTTTTGAGATAAGAAGCTTGAATTAAAATTTATATTATGAGCATCTAATAAAGCTCCATAGGAGACACCTCCTGCATTGCTCCAAGGCCCCCATGCTTGTACCTGTCCAAATTGTTTTGAATTAAATGCATACGCTCTTAAATAATCAGTCTGTTGAGTGTAAGTATATGTAGTTTCACTTATTTTATTAGTATCGGAATAAACTATCTCTTTTAATGGCTTACCCCTCATTAGTGAGTATGATAAATACGGAAGTTGTTTAAATAATATAGGAGATAGCCAGCCATAATACCTATTTCCAGATTTATCTTTGTAGTCGGTTTGCTCCAAGTTCGTATAATAAGTCTCTTTTTTTCCTCCATTATCATCTATCTCTGTGACCTTACTGTACCCGATAGAATTGTCTTCATTTTTTAAACTTTGAAACGAATTGTAATTAAACTCCCAGAAGCTCAAATTTACAGATGGCTCATATCCATCTAATAAATATATAGGTTTGTACGGAAGTACTCCACTAGAAGTAATACCATCATCATTTAAATAAGAATATGTCTTATTAATACAATTGTTATTCTCATTACATGATTTAATTTTCTTGATCCTTAAACCACCGGCAATCTCATTAGTACTTGTTGGGTATATTTTGAGGTATGTTTCGTTTATATCCTTATCTCCATATTTAGAGTAATCATTTAGTTCATATTCAAAGGTTGTAGTTCCTCCTGTTGGATAAGTAATCTGTTCAAGGGTTTGAGCCTTACTCAAGTTTAAATTAGGAACTTTGTAAGTGGGATATACATTTAAAAATATATTTTTCATTTGATCCTGAGGAACATTCAAATTGACGTTGGATTCATAAAAACTTGTTCCGTTATAATATCCCCAATGGTCAGTGGCGTCAGATATATATTTGGGGAGTTTTTGGGAGTTATATGCGAAATTATATTTTTCAATAGTATTAATTGTTACATTATTCAGCATAAGCCTGTCAGTAGGATCATTATTATAATTAAAAACTATATTTTTAATTATTTTTCCGGCCTTATCTGTAACTGTTACATTGTCTAATTTATACCAATGTTTAAAATTATAGTAGGCTGAAATATGATGTGTGTAGGGTGGAACCCATTCATTCGTTGGTACATCAAACTGTTCATATTCTTTTTGATTGGCTAGAGATCTGTTAAGATTAACGATAAAGTCCTCACCTTCAACTTTCTTTAAAAAAACATTATTCAATCTGTTAGAATGCAATGCCAACAAATTACCAGAAGACGCTGAGTTTCCAATAGATCCGGAACTTGAGCCTTGAGAATAATATGATCTATTTCCACTTCTATTTACTACAAATACACTTCGCTCATCACGTTCGTAAGTAAATTTTGTGCTTTTCCCAGTAGGGTAAATTATTTCTTTTATGTTCCAGGCTGAAGGAACGATATGAGGATTAAAACTCAGATCAACTGTTTCAGGATTTGAAGAAAACTCTATTGCCGTATCATCCAAGCCGAAAATATATTTTGTGCCATCGTCTGTAGTAACAGCAAATCCATATAACATTCTTTTAAGATTATGTGAGGTTGTACCAATGTAACTTGAACCTAATATTGTTTTTTCTGGTAAAACATAATCAAATTTATATTGATGTTCTATTTTTAATGTACGCCCATCTCTAGTTCTCCCAATCCATTTTCCTTTTTCATTAAGGTAAAAACTTCCGGTCAGACCACCAACATTAACTATAAACTCATCTGGATTTGGTACAACATTAGGTTCAGACTGCAATATCACTTGTAAATTAGCACTATAATAATTTTGCAAAGCGGACTGGCTGTCCCAATTAGAATTGTCCAAGGTAGAATAATTATCCAAATATGAATATCTATTGTTGGGAACTACACCGCTAACATATACTTCATCTACTCCTCCGTTAACTATTCTTGTAATTGAACCTCCAATATCCAGGTTCCAACCTAATCCAACCCATGTAGGAACTGTTGATGGTTTTACAGATTTTACATTGTAACTAAGGGACATTGTAAAATTGCTTTCGCCATGTTCTTCATTAAACAAAGGGACATTAATTATGGGAACTCCTCTGTACATATTGATCGGATATTTGCCTGCAACTGCAAATGGTGTGGAATTAGGACTTTGCGGGAAGAAATTTCCTCCAAAGTTTTGGTAGTTTTGTATTCCTTGTGCATTAAGTAGCGATGCCAGTAATGCAGAGACTAATATTAATCTTTTTTTCATCTTTCTATTTCTTTATTAATTTGGAGTTAGCCGTTTTATTGGTATCAGTTTTTATAGTGATGAGATAAGCCCCCTGAATCAAAGCTTGAGTATTAATCTTCGTCACTTTATTCTTAGTTTTCAGACTTTGCAACTGTCTTCCTCCCATATCATACAAAACAATATCAGCTTCTTTAAAATCAAAACCAATTTCTATATAAGCATAGTCTGTCACCGGATTCGGATAGATCTTAATATCCTGTTTTTCGATCAACTGATCAATCTGCTTATCACCCAGTTTTACAATCTTCCAGTTTTCCTTTCCAAGTTCCTCTGCGCTGGTGCCTGCTAAAATAATCGAACCGTCTTTGTTGAGTTTAATATCAGACAATCTTTCCTCTTTCTTTCTGGATTCTCCTTTTACATGTTTTCTCCATTGCTCATTACCATTTTGATCTAAGTACAACATCCAAAAAGTTTCATCGTCATTTTCAATCCTTCCTTCTGCCTGAGTATAGCCGCCTAACAAAATTCCTTTTGACTTCCCGCTTCCATCTTCCATCATCCCGCTTATCCCACTCATTCCCATTAAAACATCCCTGTTTTTGAAATTGTAAGATTTCTGCCAGATTTCTTCACCTCTTTCATCGAGTGAAATCAACCATAAATCTGTTCCTTCTTCGATTCCTACAGATTTATTGCCTGATCTTTCAGATCTCGATTCTCCGCCAATTAAATATCCGGTTGATGTTAAAGCCAACGTTCTCAAATGATCATCACCTTTTCCTCCAAAGTTCTTTTCCCATTCAACTTTTCCATCTTTTGAAAGCTTAATGATCCAATAATCACCTTCACCAAAGTTTTCTGTCTTCTTTGATCCTTCTTGATTACTTCTGGAATAAATTCCGAGTAAAGCTCCACCATCCTTTGTTGGAATCATTTTTTCAACTTCATCGAGTCCTTTTCCTCCTAAAGTAAGTTGTGATAGCTCTTTTCCGTTTTTATCCAGTCTTACAATGAGAACATCCTTTGAGCCGTAACCCTTCATTTTAGAGTCCTGAGCGGAGACGAAGGATCCGGCCACAAAAAATCCGAAATCTGTGGTTTGAATAACAGCTCTTGCTTCCTCGTCAGAAGCTCCACCAATGGTTTTCTGCCACAATTCATCCCCGAATTCATTGAGTCTAATCAGCCAAATATCTGTTCCTCCTTTAGAATCGTCTTTTTTATCCAATCCTTTTCCTGAATAAGAAGTTCCTGCTGCTAAAAATCCTCCTTCCTGAGTAGCAACAGTAGCCGACAAAAAATCATGATTCTGTCCTGAGAAATATTTCTCCCAGACTTCTTCTCCTTGCTGGTTTAATTTTATAAAATGATAGTCGTAACCGTTATTCTGCTTACTTCCAGCTCCTATCTTCTGGCCTCCAGCCTGAATCGAGCTTCCTGAAATAAGATATTGCTGATCGATAGTTGTCGTAACCTGACTTAGAAAATCCTGTGTCGAGGATTTAATGTCTTTCTGCCAGACTACTTCCTGAGCAGATGTACTCAGAATTGTGCACAAGAAAAGTGCACCTGTGTAGTTTTTTTTCATATTATAGTTATTGAAGTTGCGAACTTATATTATTTGTTCTTATTATACAATAGGTAAAAGCCCCATACTTGATAATACTTTAATGGAAACAATTTTATTGTATCATTTTAAATTTAATTCTATACTTTACAATTACTGCAAATATATAATTGCAAAGCGACAGAACTTGTCATATTATTAATCGAGTTTTTCTGTTAATACAAATACCTATAATATTAAAACAAAAACCTCCGGAAAAACTCCAGAGGCTTTCAATATAATTGTAAATTTATAGAGACATTGTGTGTTTTATTTTTTCACGAACTTAAATTCATGAGTCTGGAAGTTTTTGGTATTAATTTTTAGCAAATAAATACCGGAAGTAAGTTGAGAAACATTGATTTTTTGGTCAAATACTTCTGATTTTACAAGCTGTCCGGCCATATTATAAATCTGAACAGACTGCCCATTATCAATACCCGAAATGCGGATCACATCAGCAACAGGATTCGGGAAAATCTGAATTTTAGAATCAGCTTTCACATCCGAAACGGCAAGAGATGTACTGTGGACATCACCGGTCATCGTGGAGTTTGAAGGAGTAAGGTTTCCTCCACATCCTCCTGCAGGCTGGGTAACAGCTGTATTTTCAACCCATGTTCCAAAGGTAATGGAAGGTGGATTTCCTACAAAATTATTATTTCCTGTAGAGTTGTAATAGATTAAAAGAGGATTGGTGAAAGTTCCGTAGCCTTCATCAGCAAGAAATTCCCATCTTGTCAGGGCATTGTTCCACTGAATCTTAAATTCACATATTCCTAACCCACTGCAAGATTGCTGATCGTTGATGGGTGTTGTCATGTAAATATTCTTGTTGTAAGCATCTACTCCTATTTTATTGAAGATAAATGTGTTATCGGCGTCAAACAAATTATGACATCCATTAAAGGTAATGGTTTGTGCAAATGCCGAACTCCCCAGAGCCAGGCATAATAAGTATAAACTTTTCATATGTTTAGAATTGTGATGGATAGACTCCCACTAGAGAAATAATACATTTCAATGTAACAAATGGCGGTCTGTTTTCATGAGGCTGAGTTCCTCCTGTAGGATTTACCATTGTAGATTTCATTGTTGTATTTGCGGTTGCGTCAGAATATTCTTTGTCCAATCCTTTTGTATCGGCGGGAAGATTATTGGTCGGAGTATTCTGATTTCCTTCTGCAGTTACTGCATTTACGGTATGCGAGTGAGCAGGCATTTGTGTTACCAGTAAAGTCACACTTTCTGCTCCGCCGGTTTGCCCCATTGTATAGTTGGTAGCGCCTCCGGGAGCCTGACCTTCATGTACAAGTACTCTTCCTCTCATATCCGGCAATGCGAAGGTGGTTGTTCCGTTTCCGCCGTATGTAGTTCCTAAAAGAGAAAATAATGCCTGATTTTGAGCGATGGATAATAATTGTCCGTTACAAGCAGCCCAGTTTTTCGGAACGAAATTGTAAGGTACGAATGCGATTTGTCCAAGATAAGGGTCAGAAGCCTGTGCTTTTAGAGAAGGTGCTAATGCATAGCTGATCAGCAGCGTGCATGCTAATGCTAGTTTTTTCATGATGTTAGTTTTAGTTTAGGTTATGCCAAAGGTAAAAAATATTTAATATATTTTGATTATAAAAATAAAAAACCTTTCAGAATTAACTGAAAGGTAAACTTATCTTAATGTAAATGAATTATTTGTGTAAATTATCTTTAAAATCATCAATCCTGAAATCGGTGAGTGCGTTTCCTTTTTCGATCTTCTCTTTGGAGTAGAGACGGAAGTCGTTTTCTGTTTTTTCTAAAAGATAATCGTAAGGTCCGACGTGGGAAATTAATTTAACCAAAACCGGCGAAATCTCCAGACAAATAAAAAGTCCCATAATAAAAGCTGCAGCCAAGCCAATAATCGCCGAATTTTTTCCTAATTCATCCAATGCCTGCAATCTCGCTGCAAAACCATTGAATTTATCTTCAAAGGTTTCCGTAGATTTTCTTTCGGTTTCGAGATTGGTGTATACTTTTGAGATTTCTTTGTCTAAATATTCCAGTCTGGGAGCGACCTGTTTTTGGTAAGTTTCCAGATCCTGTCTTCTTTGTTCTTTCAGTTCCTGTTTACGTTTCGCATTGGGTCCAAAACCTTCTTTACCACTCGTTAACCCCGATTGTTTTCCTAAAATTTCTTTCTCAAGCTCCACTGCCGCAGAATCATAAGATTTTTGGTATTGAGCGATTTTGTCCGAAATCTGTTTTTTCTCTGTTTCAAAAGGCCCGCTCTGCTGAAGAATTCTTCCGTTCATTTCGCCCTGAAGCTGTTTTTTATTCCTTTGAATGATGGTATTTAATTGTTTATTGACCTCTTTTTCAAAAATTTTAAGCTCTAAAGGTTTAGAAATAATAATTCCCAGAAAAGTAGCCAGAACCAAACGAGGAATGGCCATTAAAATCTGATTTCCCCACGTTCCTGTTTTCTTGATGGAAGAAACAATGTAACGGTCTAGGTTAAAGATCATTAATCCCCACAAAATTCCGAAGCCGATAGAAGCCCAGATATTGTCGAACACCGTATACATCGCATAACCTGCAGAAAGTGTAGCAAAAACGGCGGTAAAGAGAACAATGCCTCCGATACCCGAAAATTTGTTCCATTCGCTTGGGGTTTTCCTCAAAATATGAATGTTTCCTCCGGAACAGACCATCAGAAATTTTTGGAACCAATTTATTTTATGATTCACCTGATTTATAGTTGGTTGGTTATTTTTCATGATAGAAAATTTATACAAAGGTAATACTAAAAATTATACCAATGTTTAAGATAGTATTATGTTTTACCAAGTAAGTTGTTGTTGTTTTTGAAAAGATATTGAAAATCAACCAATTATAGTTGTAAATTTTAAAAAAATAAATTTTAAATATTTTATTAAATAATTATAAAATAAGTTTTAAAATTAATATATTCGCGTTGATTTTAATAAAAAAACAAAAATAATGAAGAAAAATGTATTTTTATTTGCATTAATGATTTTTTTTAATGCTTTTTCTCAGAACACACAAAAATATTGCGGTTTTGATGATGTGATGCAAAAAATGGACAGCAAATTTCCTAATTTAAAGAAAATTAGAAATGAAGCTGATACGAGGTTCAGTACCATGGACAAGAATTCTTACCTTAATAAAGCGGGAGCTACAACTTCATGGAATGGCTTATACACAGGGCAGATTTATGAAATTCCGGTAGTTGTTCATGTAATAGAATCCAATGCCTCGGCTAATGCAAATCTGGCTCTTACCGACCAGGAAATCATCAACTGGATAGACAGAGCCAATAAAATGTATGCCACCACTTACGGAAACGGTTTTTACCCTGAAGGATCCGGACCAACAGGTGGCAATGTGATTCCTTTTAAACTTGTTTTGGCTAAAAGATCACCAAGTTGTACTCCTACAACGGGAATTGTAAGATACAACGGAAGCTCTCTTACAGGATATGATGCTTACGGTGTAAAAGCGCAGGGTGCTAATGGTGCTCCGGATTATATGATTAAAAATCAATTGGCTCCACACTGGCCGGAAACTTCATATTTTAATATTTATGTAGTGATTGGATTTGACGGACAGCAGCAATTGACTTATGGATTGATGGGATATGCGACCTTCCCGGATACGTATGATTATAACTACGAAAGCTTTATGAAAGTGGCAACCATTAAAAATAATAATGATACTACTCTTACCCACGAGTTGGGACACGCGTTCGGATTGTACCATACTTTTGAAGGGGTAAATTACAACAACCAGACCAGCTGTCCGGCAAATAACAACTGTGCTACGGATGGAGACAGAGTATGTGATACATCGCCGTCAAGAAGTATGTACGGAGTTGCTGTTCCGGATAACACGGCTACGGATCCTTGTACAGGACAAAACTATGACGGAACCCAGTATAACATTATGAATTATACCAACTCTAATAAAAAATTTACAGGGGGACAAAGAGACAGAGCTTTACTAATGATGATGGAGTATAGAAAAAATCTTCTTAATTCTTTGGCAGGAAAAGATCCTTCTATTGTTGTACCATCTCCGGTTTCTGTGGCCAGTGCACAATGTAATCCTGCAGGAACTGCGCATCCTGCCAACAATAATTTTGCGATTGGGCCATACAGAGTGGTTTTAGGGTCAATAAATAGTATCACAAATGGATATGATTCCGATGAACCGGCTCCGATATTCTATGCAGATTACTCTACAGCGACTTGTATAAGACCTGCTTATTATACAGATATTCCGGCAAACACTGCGACGCCCCTTAAAGTGTATTCTATGAACGGATTTCCACAATCGGATAAATTTAAAACAAAAGTTTGGATAGATTACAATAACAACGGAGCTTTTGAAGCTTCTGAATTGGTTGTTGATAATACATCAGCGGTAATGACTTCTGGAGCCACCAATACGGTTACGACCAATATTACACCTCCGGCAGGTGCTGTGAAAAACACATATCTGAGAATGAGGGTAGGAGTGGATGCAGCAACGTACACTTCAGCACCACTTCCTGATTTCGGCGCTTGTTCGCAGGTGCAGTATGGGCAGATGGAAGATTATGCAGTAAGAATTATGGATGTTTTGGGAACTTCTGAAGTGAAGGATCATACGGAAACCAAAATAGTATTTGTAAAAGCAGAAAATAAATTGAAACTATTTGGAAATAAGAATGATATCTTCGGAGATTATCAGATTCTGGATATGAGTGGAAAAATCATTCAGAAAGGAAATTCGAAAACCAATGAAGTTCAGATAATTCAGGAGCTTCCAAAAGGAGGATATATTGTTAGTTTCTCCAACAACAATAAAAAAGAATCTAAGAAATTTTTAAATAACTAATTAAATCCTAAAGGAGTCCTTTGTAAAAAGGGCTCTTTTTTTTAACAATGAAAACATTACTATTAGCTTTTCTGTTGTGTGCATTGACTTTTAATTGTCAGTCACAAAAAAATATTTCGAAGACAAATAAAAATTATTTTATCGGCAACTGGATATTAAAAGAAAGAAACTATATGGATGGAAACAGCAAAAAATCTTATCCACTTCAAGAATGTGAAAAGAAATACAGTCTGGTTTTTGAAAAATCAAATAACAATATTATTTTAACTAAAAACTATGCAGCGGGAAAAGATTGTAAGCTCAAAAGCAATTCTGGAAAAATTTCAATCATAATTGAGGAAAGTTCATTTTCTTATCTCGATTTAGATCTAAAAAGAAAAGACCAATACAAAATTCTATCGAAAAACAAATTCTCCATCTTGTACAGCGAGATTTTAGACGGAAAGGTAAGAGAAATAGAAGACCTGTATGAAAGACAGTGATTTTGCAAGAAAAATCTATTTATAAAAATTATCTTACCTTTATAATACCAACCTACAAAAATAGTATTATGAAAAACGTAACAAGATTTTCATTAGTTTGCTTAATCATGGTTTTAATTTCCTGCAAAAAAGAGAAAACCATCGATGACGAACTAAAAGAGGCCGCTGCCAATATGAACAAAATGACCCCTCAAATTCTGAATGAAGGTGTGCGACTCGACAGTGTTTCGGTTTTACCCAATAAAGTTTTTAAATACAATTATACCTTAACGGATGATGTAAAAGAAAACGTAACTCCCGAAGAAATAGAAACATTTAAAAAAGAAGCTAAAGAAGAAGCATTAAAAGTTGTAAGAAACTCCGGAGATATGCAGGAGTTTCGGAATAATGACGTCACTTTACAATATTCCTATTTTGATAAAAACGGAAAACCTACGGCAGATTTCATCATCGCTCCCGCAGAATATAAGGGTAAATAATTTCTTGAAATTTTAGAATAAAGAAAATTATTTTAAACGACCAGGATTTTGCTTTAAAAAACTTTCCCAGCCGGTATAGGATTTGGTGTCTGCAATTGTTCCGGAATTGAAATGATGACAGACGGCAACCGCCAAACCGTCGGAAGCGTCGAGATATTTTGTAGGGAATTCCTTTAAATTCAAGAGATTTTGAAGCATTCCCGCAACCTGTTCTTTACTCGCATTTCCGTTTCCGGTGATCGCCATTTTTATTTTTTTCGGAGAATATTCGGTGATCGGGATATTTCGGTAAAGACTTGCAGCCATCGCAACCCCCTGTGCACGGCCGAGCTTTAGCATACTTTGAACATTTTTCCCGTAGAAAGGAGCTTCAAGAGCGACTTCATCGGGATGAAATTCATCAATTAAAGCTAAGGTTTTATCAAAAATGTATTTAAGCTTGGTTTCGTGATTGGGATATTTTTTCAGCAAAAGCTCGTGGATGGAGATCATTTCCATTTTACCTTTTTTTACGGAAATAATTCCAAAACCCATTACCGTTGTTCCCGGGTCGATTCCTAAAATAATTTTCTCTGCAATCATTAGGTCAAAGATATGACTTTCTAAAATTTTTAGTCATGAAAAAATTCATCAAGTATTCTTATTTAAAATCTTATTAACTTAATCAAAAATATATCCATGAAAAATTTAATGATCTTTTTAACGCTGCCTTTTTATTTCTTTTACAGCTTTTTACAGGTAAAAGAAGTAAAGGATACGGGGGAAAACCCCGCTATGAGAACTTTGAGTAAAAGCCCGCAGATTGTTTATCTTTTTTTTAAAGTAGAAAAAACAAATTCCGGTGTGGAAAAAATCACGCTGCAGGAGAAGAAAATCACAGAAGGAAAATTGAAATCTGTACCGAATTCAGATGAAAATAATGGTCAGAACGGAGATTTTATTGTTTCATTTACGAACGCAAACGGAAAAGAAATCATCAAACAAATTGTGGAAGATCCTTTGAATCCGTCAAGAGAAGTGTATGACAGAGATCAAATCAGCAGAAATAAAATTTCATTACAAAATGCTGAATTCAGTGTAAGATATTCACATTCTGACGAAATCCAAATGGTGAAAATCCAAAAGATCTCTGAAACCGGAAAGCAATTATTATTCACTCAAAAACTATAACCATGAAGAAAATTTTATTATCACTTTTTATCGGAAGCTTTTGTTTTGCTCAGGTTTTTGAGACGGTTCCTGTTTTACAGAACGGGACAAACGACAAACGCATTAATATTGCGGTGTTGGGAGACGGATTTACAACGGCACAGCTTTCGACATTTGTCACTTCGGCACAGAATACGGTGAATTATCTTTTCACAAAAAGCCCTTATACAGAATATAAAAATTATTTTAATGCTTATGCCATAAAAGTGGTTTCTCCCGAATCGGGGGTGAAGCATCCGGGAACAGCTTCGGACGTTACAGAACCCGTTTTCCCTGTTTCGAATCCCAATAACTATTTCAATTCTACCTTTGATAATGGGGTTCACAGATGTTATTACGGAAATACAACGAAAGTTACGCAGGTTTTAGCGGCCAATCTTCCCGACTTTGATGTTGCGTATGTTCTTGGAAATTCCCCGGAATATGGAGGCTGCGGCGGAACGTATGCTTTTGCTTCACTAAATTCTTCGTCGAACGAAATTGTTGTGCATGAATTGGGGCATTCTTTTGGGAAATTAGCCGATGAATATTGGTTTTCCGGGTCGGGAGAATCGGCGAATAAAACACAAACATCCAATCCAGCAACGATAAAATGGAAAAACTGGATCGGCCTTAATGGAGTAGGCGTTTATGCTCACGCAGAAAGCCCGAGTTGGTACCGTCCGCACCAAAGTTGTGAGATGAGGTATCTCAATCAGCAGTTTTGCTCGGTTTGTAAAGAGGCGATTATTGAGAAAATTCATGCGCTGGTTTCCCCAGTGGATTCCTATACACCAGCAAACAGCTCCACTGTAAACGCGAATTCTAATGTAACTTTTACCGTAACTGAAATTCTTCCGATTCCTAATACATTGGTGAATTCATGGACGTTGAACGGAACGCCTTTGGCTTCTACCAGCAATTCGGTTACGATTACTCCAAGTCAGCTGAATAACGGAAACAACACACTTCTTTTTTCGGTGAATGATAATAATCCTCTTCTTAAAATCAATAATCACAGCACGATTCATTTCACAAATGTGACCTGGACATTGAATAAATCTACTTTGAAAACAGTTGATATTAAAGCAAAAGAAAGAAGATTCTCCGTATATCCGAATCCTGCAGAAAATGAATTCTATATTAAGGGAAAACAGGATTTTTCTAAAAATGTAAATGTTATTTTACACGATATGTCAGGAAAGTTGATTCCGGTGAAATTTGACCTGAAGGATGCTTCAACATTATCTGTAGATATTAATAATTTGCCTGTAGGAACCTATTCTCTGAGTGTAACGGATGATAAAGAATTAATTATTTCTCAGAAGATTATTAAAGAATAATTTAATTTTAAATATTGTTTTTAAATCGGCTCTCTGAGTCGATTTTTTTTGTTTTAAACCTTAATGAATGCTTAGCTTTTTTTCTGCTATCGGAACCCATTTCTGATCATGGCGGAGCAGTAATATTTTGTCAACTAAAAATCTAGTTTTGTATTCTTTCTCCTGATAAACTTCCCAAGCTTTTAAGTAATTATCATACGTAAGATCTCTGTAGCCAACGGTCATATGCGGATTAAAAGAATAACTCATAAAATTGAATCTTTCCCGAACTCTCAAATACAAGTCTTTTAGCTGATTATTATTTTCGGGCTGAACAAAAAGCACAGGGTTTTTCGGATTTCCAAAACTTCCAAAACCATTCAGTGTAAGCTCAAAAGGTGAAATATTGGTATCAATTTTTTGAAATGCTTCATGAATATCGCGTT
Source organism: Chryseobacterium wanjuense (assembly GCF_900111495.1). Taxonomy (NCBI): domain Bacteria; kingdom Pseudomonadati; phylum Bacteroidota; class Flavobacteriia; order Flavobacteriales; family Weeksellaceae; genus Chryseobacterium; species Chryseobacterium wanjuense. The sequence goes on from NZ_FOIU01000004.1 coordinate 50,238, forward strand.
CAAGATCCAGCTCCCTAGAAAATGGCGGAAATAGGGTAATGTGAGCGTCATTTTTCAACGCTTTTGAATTCCCATAGTTGAGAGCAAGATCTTTTTTAAAGACTTTTACTTCTTCAATAATTTCCTGAGGCGGATAAATAGCTATGAAATACATTTTTTTCATGAACTGAATTTAAGAAAACTAAAATGAAATTAATGCACAGCTAAAACATTGGTTGTATCCTTCTTCATCTGAACAACAGAATTTTCAATGGCATCCGTTATCTTTTTAATGTCAGCATATGGTTTGAAAATAAGGTTTTTCCCTTTTTCTTCATCGGCGATATTTGATAAAATAATTACTGAAGTTTTTGTTTCTGGATAAAAAATATTCAGTGACGGAGAACCTTTTACATACCCGCTGTGATAATAAGTCACGGGCTTTTCAACATTTGTCATGATTCCGTAGCCATAGCCCATTTTTCCAAAGACGGGATGGTGTCTTTCGGCGCTTTGGGATGTGAATTTTTTTAAAGTTTCTTTGGTTAATATTTTTCCGTTGTAAAGGGCATTATTCCAGGTGTGAAGATCATCGATTGTAGAAAGGATTCCACCGGCGGGAATTCCAATATCTTTGCTGGCTAACCTTTTCGGCATATTTTGTATTTCAACGAATTTTTTTCCGTTTCTGAGGTGGGCTCCTGCAAAGTCATTTCCTTTAAACAGATTTCCAGTAGAAGAGTGCAGCATCCCGGCTTTTTTGAAAAGTTCCATTACATTTTCATCATAAGACTTTCCTGAAACTTTTTCTATAATTTTTCCTAACGCATTAAAACCTTCATTTGAATATAGAAAATCGGTACCGCTCTTAAAATGCAGTTTTTCACCCAAAGTATTCAATCCGGAAGTGTGGTTCAATAGCTGATGAATTGTAATATTTTGGTAATCTTTATTTTGAAAATCAGGTAAGTACTTTGAAACTTTGTCATCTGTCTGTAGTTTTCCCTGCTCCATCTGAAGCAGCACCAAAGCAGCAGTGAATTGTTTACTCACCGATCCGATCGCAAAAACGGTATTGCTGTCAATTTTAATTTTATTCTTAAAATCAGAAAAGCCCTGATCTTTGCGATACAACTGAACCGAATCTTTAAAAACCGCAACACTTCCGTTAAAATTATACTTTTTAAAAACAGAATCGATTTGATTCTTTAAAAGGTTTTTCTGGAAAACAGTAATTGTGCTATCAACTATGGCTTTTTTGTCAACGGGTTTTACTTTAACTTCATTTTTGCATGAAATTAAATTAATCAGAATAGAAATAATTAAGAATATGCGAAGTGTTTTTATGATCATTTGGTGTATGGAATAAATTTTTAAACATTGGTTGTCTATCAAAAATAAGAAAAACCTCTTAATTTTATGTAAGAGGTTTTTAATAGTTTGTTTAAATTATTCTATTTTGAGATTAAATCACAGAACCAGAAAATATATTCTCCGGTTTCATCATTTTCATCTGATTTTGGTTTTGGATATGTTTTTTTTACGGTTTCTCCCACTTCAAACTGAACCGGATTTTTAAATATCGGTCCGTCAAAAGTAAAAGTGTGAAACTCTCCGTTTTCTCCGCAAGGATCAACATTTTCGGGTAAATCTTTAATGAAATGTTTATCAATAATTCTTCCGGCAAAACTTTTATCAAGATACGTTTCATTCACGCAGGTGACGATGGTTTTAAAACCTAAATTTAAAAACTCATGAATAAGGTTGGTGGTGTCGATTTTCCAGAGCGGGAAGACACCTTCCATTCCGATTGTTTTTAATTGATCTTCGCGGTATTTTCTTAAATCTTCCAGGAAAATATCTCCAAAAATTGAATGAATTACGCCCTGAGATTTTATTTCGTTCATCGTTTTACCCATAATTTCCCGATATTCTTCCATAGTCGGTTCTTTCGGAAGCTCCATTTTTATTAAAGGAAATCCCAAACTTTCAGCCTGCTTTTCCAACAATGAAACATGAACACCGTGCATGGAAATTCTTTGAAATTCCTTATTAATGCTTGTTAGCAAAGATGTAACTTCAAATTTTCCTTCTTGTAAAGTTTTGTATAATGCAAGCGCAGAATCTTTTCCGCTGCTCCAGTTGAAGATGGCTTTTGGTTTCATGTTAAAATAAAAATCTCCCAAAAGTAGGGAGATTCTGTGAATTAATATTTTTTAGATTGAATTTCTTTAATGGGAATAAAAGCTCCGTTGATATAATCTATTTTCTGTTCGAACGGATAAGCCGGATTGGATGCTAGCAAAACACCAACAGCTCCGAAAAACATTCCGATGCTTAGATTAGCCATATTTGGGCCTCCGGATCTTAATTTTCCTACGAAATAATAATCGTTATCTCTTTTTTCTGCTTTGGTAAAAAGATTTTCTATAGGAAGATAAATATAAGGTTCGCCTTTATAAATTATTGCATAGATATCGTCTTTCTTTATTTCTCTTTCTTTTCCGTCGACAGTTTCATAGATTCTTACAATTTTTGGCATATTGCCATAAAATTTCACATTGGTGATTTCCTGCTGAGGCTGCTGACTTTTAAAAGAAAGATAATCCTTATAAACACCATCTTTTAATTGAGATGAATTAAATAAACTTATAGACTGTTTATCAATATCATCAAATTTTTTAATCTGATCAAAGGTGTAGTGAGGTTCCGTGGTTTCGGGTTTCCTGGATGCATTTTTAGCAATAAACTCACCAAGCATGTCGCTGCCTTTTCTTAAAATTTCTTTGGTAACATCTGCGGCTTTATGATCAACCACTGTATCTGTTTTCTCAAGCAGAGAATATGTCCCGTCTTCGTTTTTAGCAAATAAAAAGCCTTGAAAGTAGCAATAACCAAATTCTGTAAATGCTTTGGAAACTTCTGCGAAATACAATTGTTTAAGATACAAAACTAAGCTTCCGTCTTCTGCATTTTCTCCATTTACACTATTCAAAACACTTTGGAATTGATTTGAAAGCGGGGATGTAGGAACTACTCTTGCTTTTGCGTTCAATGCACCTTGTTGTACAATTCCTATTGAAGCAGTATCGATTCTGTTATCAATTACGGTAATGGTTTTGTAAAAACTTCTATTTAATTTTTGAGTAGGAAGGCTTATTGTAAAATCTTCCGTACGTTTTTGTGCAAATAAGATGGATGATAAACTAATAGTTATTAAAAATGATATTCCCTTAAAACTGATTTTCATAATGGCTATTTTGTAGTTTAGTAACGAATAAAATGGATGATTAGTTTATAAAAATACAAAAAACCTCAAAGAAATTCCTTGAGGTTTTAATTTTTAAATTGTCTGTCTAATATGAGTCGGACTACATATTCCTTCTATACTTACCCCCCACTTCAAACAAAGCATTGGTAATCTGCCCAAGAGAACAGTATTTCACGGCATCCATCATCACTTCGAATAAGTTTTGCTGGTTGATGGCAGCGTGCTGTAGCTTTCTTAATGCTTCTTCAGACTTGCTTTCATTGGCCTTTTGGAAGTTGTGCAGCGTTTCGATCTGAGCTTGTTTTTCTTCTTCGGTCGAACGGATAACTTCACCAGGAAGTACCGTTGGTGAACCGTCTTTTCCAAGGAAAGTATTCACCCCGATAATCGGATACTCTCCGGTGTGTTTCAACCATTCGTAATGCATGGATTCTTCCTGGATTTTTGAACGTTGATACATCGTTTCCATCGCACCAAGAACACCTCCTCTTTCTGTAATTCTGTCGAATTCTGCATAAACAGCTTCTTCCACCAAATCCGTTAATTCTTCAATAATAAATGAACCTTGAAGCGGATTTTCGTTTTTCGCTAATCCTAATTCTTTATTGATAATCAACTGGATTGCCATTGCTCTTCTCACAGACTGCTCAGTCGGCGTTGTAATCGCCTCGTCATAAGCATTCGTGTGCAATGAGTTACAGTTGTCATAAATGGCGTAAAGCGCCTGTAAAGTTGTTCTGATATCGTTGAAATCAATTTCCTGAGCGTGAAGCGAACGTCCCGAAGTCTGGATGTGATATTTCAACATCTGGCTTCTTTCATCGGCTCCGTATTTCAGTTTCATGGCTTTTGCCCAGATTCTTCTTGCTACACGTCCGATTACTGAATATTCAGGGTCGATACCATTGGAGAAGAAGAATGACAGGTTCGGTGCAAAATCATTGATATCCATTCCTCTGGACAAATAATATTCCACATACGTGAAACCGTTTGCCAATGTAAATGCCAACTGAGAAACCGGATTTGCACCCGCTTCCGCAATGTGATATCCTGAGATAGAAACCGAGTAGAAATTTCTTACTTTTTCTGTGATAAAATACTCCTGAACGTCACCCATTAATCTTAAGGCAAATTCAGTAGAGAAAATACAGGTATTCTGAGCCTGATCTTCTTTTAAAATATCTGCCTGAACCGTTCCACGAACTGTTGCGATGGTTTTAGCCTTAATTTCTGCATAAGCTTCAGCAGGGATAATTTCATCACCCGTGATTCCTAATAATTTTAATCCTAAACCGTTATTTGATGGAGGCAATTCTCCGTTATATCTTGGTCTTGCCAATCCTTTATCGTCGAATTTCTCTTTAAGTTTAGCCTCAACTTTAGCTTCAAGATTATTTTCTGCAATATATTTTTCAACATTCTGATCAATAGCTGCATTCATAAAGAAAGCCAGCAACATCGGAGCCGGTCCGTTGATCGTCATTGAAACAGAAGTCATAGCATTCACCAGATCAAAACCGGAATACAGTTTTTTAGCATCATCCAATGTCGCAATAGAAACTCCTGCATTTCCGATCTTACCATAAATATCCGGTGGTAAAGCTGGATCTTGTCCGTACAAAGTTACCGAGTCAAAAGCCGTAGACAAACGTTTTGCAGGCATTTCCGCAGAAACATAATGGAATCTTCTGTTGGTTCTTTCCGGGCCTCCTTCTCCGGCGAACATCCTTGTCGGATCTTCTCCCGTTCTTTTGAAAGGATAAATTCCCGCTGTATAAGGGAAGCTTCCCGGAAGGTTTTCCTGTCCTTTCCATTTGATCAGATCACCCCAATCGTTATATTTTGGTAAAGCGATTTTTGGAATTCTTAAATGAGATAAAGATTCTGTTGAAGTTTCAACTTTAATTTCTTTTCCTCTTACGAAATAGGAGTAAAATTCTTCATGGAAAGCCTTTTTCGTATCATCCCAAGATTTTAGGAAGTCGATATTTTCCTGTTGAAGGTCTTTTTCAGCTTTTTGATATTCGGCGTCTAAAGTTTCATTAGAAAGGAAATTTTTCACCCCTTCGATATGATACATTTTTCTCGCCAATTCAGCCTGTTTTTCAACATTGGCATCGTATTGTCTGTTGTTTTCAACAATTTCAGATAAATAACGAACTCTTTTTGGAGGAATGATCGTCACTTCGTCTGTAATTTCCTGTTCAACAAAACCTTGCAGGTTTAAGCCTGAAAATTTATCGTTTACTTTAGAAACAAGTCTGTTGTATAATTCCGTTGTTCCATGATCGTTGAATTGAGATGCCTTTGTTGCATAAACCGGCATTTCGTCCAATTGCTGATCCCACAGTAAATGGTTTCTCTGGAACTGTTTTCTTACAGCCTGAAGTGCATCAAGAGCCCCTCTTTTATCAGATTTATTTAAAGCAACTAAATCTGCATAATCCAGCATGTCGATTTTTTCCAGCTGTGTTGAAGCTCCATATTCAGGAGTCATCACGTACATAGAAACATCTGCGAAATCAGAAACTTCCGAGCCGGATTGTCCGATACCTGAAGTTTCCAGAATGATAACATCCGGATGAGCTAATTTCAATACATTCAAAGCTGAATGAATGAACGGAGAAACGGAAACGTTGTTTTCCCTTGTCGCCATAGAACGCATATAAACTCTCGGATCGTTGATCGCATTCATACGAATTCTGTCACCCAAAAGTGCACCTCCGGTTTTCTTTTTCGAAGGGTCAATCGAGATGATGGCAATTTTTTTATCTGTATTGGAACGTAGAAAACGTCTTACCAATTCGTCTGTTAATGAAGATTTCCCTGCTCCACCCGTACCTGTGATACCGATAATCGGGATATTTAAATCTTTTGATTTTTCGTCAATCGCCTGCACCAATTCCGGTTTTTCATCTGAAAAATTTTCTACTGCCGAAATGATTTTTGCGATGCTTGTAGGATTTTCAAAATTAATTGAATCCAAATCTTTTTCCGTAACATCTTTTCCGGTTGCGAAATCTGATCTGTTTACCAAATCATCAATCATACCTTGCAAGCCAAGTTCACGACCGTCGTCCGGAGAATAAATTCTGTCGATTCCGTAAGACATAAGATCTTTGATTTCTTCAGGTAAGATCACTCCACCGCCGCCACCAAAAATTTTGATCTGCGGAGAATTTTTTTCTCTTAAAAGGTCGTAGATATATTTAAAATATTCGTTGTGACCTCCCTGATATGAAGTGAGGGCAATTGCGTTGGCATCTTCCTGAATCGCTGTGTTTACAACTTCTTCAGCAGATTTGTCGTGGCCAAGGTGGATCACTTCACATCCTGTTCCCTGGATGACACGACGCATGATATTAATCGCAGCATCATGACCGTCGAATAACGACGCGGCTGTTACGATTCTTACTTTGTTTTTAGGAGTATATTTTTGGGTTTCCATAAAAAATCTAGAGAATTTCTGAATTTCCAAATATAACAATAAAATAGTAACCTTTGATTTTGATTTAAATTGTTGAATTTTAAATATTTATTTCAAATTAATTAATTAAATGTTTACCCAATAGAACAAACATTCGTTTAAAAATGACTTAGGTGAGGGTAAGGTTAAGATTAAGGTTGAGGTTGAGTTTTGCGCTACTCTTCAAATTCTCAGATTAAATTTTCTACTTTTGCATCATATTATATTACGTATGAAAAAAGCGCTGCTGTATTTTGCATTGGGAACTGTTTTGAGTTTTTTAATTAATTATTTTTTTTACAGCTCCAAAAATATAGGTCTTGATTTATATTATGCCCTTGCTTTTGGCTTTGCGTGGGGAATTGCCTATTACCTTGATACTCCGAATTTCTCATTACCGCAAAAACTGGGCTTGTCTTTCCTGGCAATGGGAGTAATGGTGGCGATAGGAACGTTGATTTTCAACCTCGAACAGGCCATTCCGTCTGTATTGAAGTTCTCGACAGTTTTCGTGGCGTATTACTTGATTGCAAGCTTCCGAGCCAACAAAACGCTTCGTGATTAATGCATCATAAGAAAACTTACATACATTAATATTAAGAACATACACATAATCCCAATAGAATTGATCAGGAATAAAAATATTCCTTTGAAAACACTCATCGTCCTGGAGCTTTCATATACCCTGTGATGTGCCACAAAAAAATAAAGAGAAATATATAAAATGGCTGCAGTATAGATGATTATATTTAATATAGTCAAGAAACCATTATCAGGAAGAAGATTTGAAAGTTTTGAGTAAAATATTAAAATAAGGGTTCCTAATAATAAGAAGGAAAAATAATGCAGGCTGAAGATTCCGTGGTCGAAAAACCACCATTTCTTTTTATTATGAAAGATCCAGAGGAAAAACGCGAATAGAGGAAGATAGACAAATAATGCTTTTGGAATGGTATGGACAAACGTGTCGCTGAACCTGTCAAAAATCTGATCTTTGTTCATTCCCTGTTCCTGCATGTGAAATATTTTCTCTGCGAAAGGTTTTAAAAAAACAAAAACGGGACGATTTCTACTGTTTATATTATGCAGAGAATCGTATTGTTTCATATTTTTTGCGCCCAAGACCATCATTTTCCCATCTTCGGTTTCTTCCAAAGCGTCGGTTTCAATATCATTACCGTTGATTTCGCTTACTTTGATGTCTTGTACTTTAGTTAGTGAATCTTTTTGTAATTGGTCCTTAGAAAAATGCTGTGCTAAACTGTCTGTAAATTTTGCAATTTTCTCTTCCCTTGCTTTTTCTTTATCAATTTCCTGAGAAGCATGGGTTTTCTTCTTATGATCTTGCGCTTCTTCTGAGTCTCCAAACAGTGACGGAAGAAAAAAGGTAATGAAACTTATAAAGATATAAAGTTTTACGGGAGCTACATAGCTTTGTCTTTTCCCTTCAAGATATTCTTTGGTTAATCTCCCAGGACGGATTAACAGATATTTTATCGTTTTCCAGAACTGCCCGTCATAGTGTGTGAAATCTTCAATAAAATGAGTAAACAGATAATGAAAAGGCTGTTTTGGCTGAATATTTTCCTGCCCGCAGTGTGGGCAAAACCTTTCTTCTACCAGATGTCCGCAATTAAGGCAGTTTTTTTCTTCTCTCAGTTTTCCGTGGCTCATAGTTTTAAGAAATTTGAACAAATATAATTATTTCAGGAAAACGAAAAGATTTTTGGTTTTAAATTAATATAAATTCTGTTTTCATATAATATTAGTAATATACTTTACATTTGATCTTCTGAAGAATCTTATCCGGCTATTTAAAATGTTGAAAATCGAGCTGTGAAAGACAGGATTAAGCAGTTTAAATAAAAATATGTTTTTGCATTCCAAAAATAATTTGTACCTTTGCACACCCTTTTAGGGGGAAATTATGTTTAATCTTTAACTAAAACGTGTGAATACATTAAGTTACAAAACTGTTTCAGCGAACAAAGCTACTGCTAATAAAGAATGGGTTGTGGTAGACGCTGAAGGACAGCCGTTAGGAAGACTAGCTTCTACGGTTGCGAAGATTTTGAGAGGTAAGCACAAAACGAACTACACACCTCACGTAGATTGTGGTGATAACGTAATCGTTTTGAACGCTGGGAAAGTTACTCTTTCTGGAAATAAGTGGAACGACAAGACTTATATCTGGCATACAGGTTATCCTGGAGGTCAAAAGTCTATGACTGCAGCTGAACTTCAAAAGAAGGATTCTTTAAAAGTATTAGAAAAATCAGTAAAAGGAATGTTACCAAAAAACAAACTTGGAGCTGCTATTCTTAAGAATCTTTATTTATATGAAGGAACTGAGCACAAACATGAAGCTCAACAGCCTAAAACAATTAATGTTAACGAATTTAAATAATTAATATGTCTACAGTTCACAAAATCGGAAGAAGAAAAACTTCTGTAGCAAGAGTTTACGTAAAGCCAGGTACTGGTAACATTACAGTAAACGGTAAAGATGCTAAAGAATACTTCTCTACAGATGTAATGGTTTACAAATTAAACCAACCATTTATCCTTTCTGAAACTGTTGGTCAGTATGACGTTACCGTAAACGTATTCGGTGGTGGAAATACAGGACAGGCAGAAGCTATCAGATTAGGTATTTCAAGAGCTTTATGCGAGATCAACGCTGAGTTCAGACTAGCATTGAAGCCAGCTGGTTTACTTACAAGAGATGCAAGAATGGTGGAAAGAAAGAAGCCAGGTCAGAAAAAAGCAAGAAAGAGATTCCAATTCTCAAAACGTTAAGAATTGCGGTAAGCTTAAAGCAATATGCAATAAGCTATTTGAAAAACTTATTAAACTTTTTAACTCGCTTGAAGCTTACAGCTTAGTGCCTAAAGCCTAAAGCAAATTGCCCGTTACGTTTAGCATCCAAACGCTTCTCCCATCTAAAGAAGTTGTTGATTGTTTAAAAGACGGAAAGTAAACTAACAAAAACAAAAAACATGGCAAAAGCAAATGTAAAAGACCTTCTAGAGGCTGGCGTACACTTCGGTCACATGACTAGAAAGTGGAACCCAAATATGGCTCCATACATTTTTATGGAGAAAAATGGTATTCACATTGTAGACTTACATAAAACAGCTGTTAAATTGGATGAAGCTTGTAACGCTTTAGAAAAATTAACGTCTGCAGGTAAAAAAGTTCTTTTCGTAGCTACTAAAAAGCAAGCGAAAGAAGTGGTTGCAAAACACGCTTCTGAACTTAATATGCCTTATATTACAGAAAGATGGCCGGGTGGTATGTTGACGAACTTCGTTACAATCAGAAAGGCTGTAAAGAAAATGAACTCTATCGACAAAATGAAAAAAGACGGTACGTTCGAAACTTTATCTAAAAAAGAAAGATTACAGGTAGACAGACAAAGAGCTAACCTTGAGAAGAACTTAGGTTCTATCGCTGACATGGTGAGACTTCCATCTGCTGTATTTGTAGTTGATATCTTAAGAGAACACATCGCTGTGACTGAAGCTAAAAAACTAGGTATCCCAGTTTTCGGTATCGTTGATACAAACTCTGATCCTAGAAAAGTAGACTTCGTTATCCCAGGAAACGATGATGCTTCTAAATCTATTGACATGATCCTTAGCGTAGTTTCTGAAGCTATCAAAGAAGGTCAGTCTCAAAGAAAAGCTGATAAAGAAAAATCTAAAGAAGAAGGAGAAAAAGTATCTGCTGATACAGATGCTGATTTCGATGGAGAATAAGTAAAGATTTTCTTGAAAATAAAAAAAGCGTTGGGTTTTCCCGACGCTTTTTTGTTTTATATTTTTTAAGATTAATTTGATATTGTAATATTATACGAACTGGTAACAAACTTAGTTTTCTGGTAAACAGAATTGCAAACCATTCCGGAAAGATTATAGTTTTGATTTTTCAGTACCATTGCAGAGCCAATTTTATTCGCTCCGATCGGGATTTTCTTAAAATAATTATTTCCGCTTATGGTAAGCACCATATTACAAGGGGATTTATTTTCCACCGTAATGGCTGTTTTTGGGCTGTCCGATGAATCATTCAAAAGATCCGTTAAAACTTCTGCCGTTTCAGATTTATAGGTCTTTATTAAAGCCTGATATTCCCTTTCAACCTGTGTGGCTGAGGTATTGCTGCTTCCGGTGTTTGAAGTAGGGTAAGACGGTTTTCTGACAGGCTGTTTGGTATTGTAATTTGTACTACCGCAACTTGTCAGGAATACAGCAATAAGAGCTGTGGAAAAAGGTAATAGCTTTTTCATTTATTAGTATTTGATTGTCAAAAATACAAAACATGGAATAAAAAAGAGACTGATTTTCAGTCTCTGCTTTTTTCTTAAATTTCAATTATGGGCATCCTGCCATATTTCCATTTGGAGTCCATCCACATATGTGTGCATTATTTGCATCTGCTGGTGGTTGAGCTGTACCAACATGCCACACAATAGGCGCAGTATCACTAGCTGATGTTGAATAACAATAAAGAAGACTGTAGCACATTGTAATTTGATCTTCAGCTTCATGAGGATTTCTTATTCCTCCAACAATGTTTTTTAACCCTTCTCTCGAGATTTTTTTAAAATTTTTCATATTTGTTTCATTTGTTGTTTCCTACTCTCTAAGCTTTTCGGATCCCGCTTTTTATGTTTTTTCTTTAAGGCAAATAACGCACCATATTGTGTTTTATTATTTAATTTTATAAAAAACAATAAAATAATTTACTTTTTACTCAAAGAATTTTTAGTTCCAATATGTTCCGGATTGTTTATGGTTAAAAAAATACTTTTATTAATTTCTTTTTTAGAAGAATAAACAACGTCGCATACATTGCTTGTTAATGTATAATTTCCTTTATTAATTACAATGAAATTTTCTCCTTTCGCCGGAACTGCCATATTATAGAAATCCTTTCCCTGAATCCTTAACACCAGATTACAGTCCGACTGATTTTTAAATAAAAGAATAACTTCCTTGCTGCTGATGTCTTCATTAAACATGGCATTAAGCAGTTTTACAGTTTTATCCTTATGTTCTTTTGAAGTGGATGCAATTAAATTTTTAAACTCTTCAGCTTCTGCCGAATTAGAGTTTTTCATAACACTGTTGGGAATTTCGGAAATCACAGGTCTTGCTTCCATTGGTTTGGCGTCCTTCTTACCTTTTGTCCATTCCAGATTTTTTAAAGCAATAAGTTTGGGTTTTAAAACTCTTCTTCTGGGATCTTCGGGATGCGCTGTTTTCAGGAAATTTTCAATTTCAGCAATATTTTTACTTTCAAGAATGTTGGCATTTTTGTGAGCGTTTTTGTTGGTACTACATGAAATGAGCATTAAACATAGTGAAACAACAACATGAATTTTTTTCATAAATGGGGATTTTTAATAAATTAATTTTCATTTGTTAGAGTGTGTGTTCTATTTGTAAGGTATACATACCAAAGACCGGGTTGCAAAATGACAACCGGAATTGCTAAGTGAAAAATTTTCACTTAAAAACCTTAAAATTTACTTAGATGTGTTTGCGGAATTTTTCATAATTTTTTTTCAATCTGTGTACTGTTTTTAATTAATTCTAAACTTGATATAAGTAATTGTTTTGCCCTTTGCAGAAAACAATTCTTCATAATAGGTTCTGATATCTCTTAAATGCTCTGTTTTCGGATCGTACTCCGGTGCACCATAGATATCGTGGTGAGCGGTAAGAATTTCATATCCCAACCCTTGCAGCAGGCCTAAAGTATATCCGTGAAGGAATTCGGAATCTGTCTTTAGATGGATAATCCCACCCGGTTTCAGGAATTTTTTGTACCTGTTCAGGAAGTCAGGATGTGTCAATCTGTGCTTTGTACGTTTGTATTTGATCTGAGGATCCGGGAACGTGATCCAAATTTCATCTACTTCATTTTCTCCGAAAAAATATTCTACAAGCTCGATTTGAGATCTTAGAAAAGCAACATTATTCATCCCGGCTTCGACTGCTTCTTTAGCGCCAAACCAGAACCTTGCTCCTTTAATGTCAATACCGATAAAGTTTTTCTCTGGGAACGTTTTGGCAAGACCTACAGAATATTCTCCTTTTCCACAGCCTAGTTCCAGAACGATGGGATGGTCATTCTTGAAAAAATCTGTGCGCCATTTACCTTTAAGTTCGAAGCCGTTTAAAGCATCTTCCCTTGTGGGCTGAATGACGTTTGGTAATATTTTGTTTTCTGCGAATCTTGCTAATTTATTTTTACCCATGAGTAATTTCTGAATCGGCAAAAATAATGAAAATTTATGCAAATGCCTTGTTTTTAGCCACGAAAAAATCGAAACAAAAGGGTTTTATTTTTTTGCAGAACTTCCTAAAGCTACCATGAGAGCCTTTTGTATGGTCTTTTGGGAGGCATACTGAGCACCGCAGACGATACTGGTAAACAGGTAATCTCCTTTTTGTACTACAACCGAATTGTCACCGTGCGCAGGAACGGGAAGTCTGTATTTCGTATTACCGATTCCATCCATTCTTACGATGATGTTACAGTCGGATTTGTTTTCGATCATTACGATGCATTCTTTTGTATTCGGGTCGTTGTCGAAAAGAGAATTAAGAATTTTCACCGTTTTATTTTTATGTTCTACCGGATTTTCCGCCATCAGCATATTGAATTCAGAAGCTTCTGCATCGGGAATTGCCGCCGAAGGTTTGGCCACTTCAGGAGTTGTAGGTTCGATAAAAACATTTTTTGGAGTACTTGGTGTATAAACCACTGCAGCCTGGCCCATCTGCAACTGTTTTTGATACTTTGCTATCTGCTTTTGTTTAATGATAGCATTCATTTCTTCGAAAGATATTTTGGTGGATGGCCTTCTTTTAAGCATGGCAAGCCAATCCTGCATTTGCTTTACTTTCTGATCTCCGGGCTTGGCATTTTTGATGTACTCTTTCATCATGTCCATCACGCGGGGTTTCAGGACAGATCTTCGTGGATCGTCGGGATGGGCATCCCTCAGGAAAGCATTGATCTCGTAGATGCTTTTACTTTTTAAAATTTCGCTATAATCTTTTCCTCTTGACTGAGCGGAAAGATGGGCGAAAAAAATTACACTAAAGAGTAGAAGTAGCTTTTTCATTCACTAATATTAAAGTTAAAAAATACAATATTTTTTTCCTTTTGATTTGCGTTGGTGTTTTGGTATTAGTTTTTTTAGTGTCTAAATTGATAACGAAAATTACGCCATTTTTATTTTAAACACTGGATTTTTTTATTAAAAATAAGCAATATTTTAAAAATCCGGAAAATGAATATCTTAATTTTCAGAATATACATTTTCCGGATCTTATATCAGGGCTTTAATTTATTTTATAACTTCCTGAAGATGAGAATTCTTTAACCTTTTTTGATAAATTGGTAAATATTTTTCAATCGGGATTTTTACCGCTTCGAAATTACCAGCCAACACATAAGGTTCAATATTTTCTGAACTATAAACGAACTGAAGGAAATTATCAATTAAATTTTCAGGAATTTTGAATCTTGTAAAATAGTCTTTTCCTAAATAATTTTTAATCTGCGTGATTGAATTATTCATCCTTTCATATGCCACATACCGCTGTTTTTTCTTTCTTTCACCGGATAAAATATCATAGATACTTTCCAGGCTGAAGGTAAGTCCGCCATCGCGCAATCCTGCAACAGGAAGCTGTGGAGGGGTTCCGTCACCTTTCGGTTCAGGCAGGCCGATCACTTTTTTTATGGCAAGTCCTTTGTCTTCTTTTTTCAGGGAATTTACGTCGTATCTCAAATTTCCGGTCGGTTTGAATCTGCTGATTACCACCTCCTGAATTTCTCGGTAGGCTATTTTTAATTCAATTAAATTTTTAGGCCCCATCATCTGAGGCGTCAGTTTAATATCTTTCCTCTCTGTAACGATAGACGTAAAACGGATTACATCTCCCGGGTTTGCAGGGATGTTGAAATCACCGTTGTAATCGGTAAGGACGGTTTTTTGGGTAGTAAGATTGGTGACATATACCTGATTAAGATACAATATCGAATTATCTCTAAGAAAAACTTCTCCAGAATAAATTTGAGCGTTAATTTTTGCCAGAAAAATCAACAGCAATAGGGTGAATAGCTTCTTCATATAATGTGGCAAAATTACGGAGAAAAGCAATAATTTATACCTAATTAATTAGTGAAAACAGGTTAAAGTTATATTAAACTTTGCTATAAAATTGTTAATGAATGTTATAAGACTTTCATTTTATTAAAAATAGACGAAAAATGTTCTTTTTATTAATGGAATTAATAATTTTTTACCAAAAGCCAGCTTGTATATTTCACCGTCGTGCTTCCTTTGAATTCTGTCCAGCTGATGAAATACCAATACGTTGCCGTATTCACGGGTCTTCCGGTGATTTTGCCGTCCCAGATGAATCTGTTGGCCGAATTCCCTCTGAAAACCTCAGCTCCATATCTGTCGAAAATTCTGAATTCTACGTTATCGTTATCCATTAATGCAGAATAATCTATCGTATCATTGTAGCCGTCTGAATTTGGCGTGATGGTATTAATTAAATTAATAATAACAAAAGGTCTGGTCACTTCTTCACATCTGTTGGAATCACGCACGTGAACGATATGATTTCCTCTAGGAACATTCGTAAAGACATTGGTATCCTGCCAGTTTACACCATCCAAAGAATACTGATAAGGAGGAGTTCCGCCGCCAACACCTACAGTAACGGTCGTTCCATTGATTTCAATAGTGGTAATGATCGGAAGAGGAGATTCTGTAACGGTTACATTTTGTCTGTATGTACATCCGTTTACAGTAAGATCTACCCAGTAACTTCCCACACCAACATTAGAAATAGAAGGAGTCGTTGCTCCTGTGCTCCATAAATAGCTGTCGAAGCCTGGTCCAGCGTCTAGTGTGGTTTTTGTTTTAGGACAAATAATTTTATCCACTAAAATATCAGATTTTTTAGGAATTTTAATGGTGATGGTAATAGACGCAACATTAGGACATTCTCCCGGTTTTTCAAATCGGATATAAATAGTCTGCACGCCCGTTAAGTTCATCGGGTTACCGATTGGAGCCAGATCATTTTGTGCATCCGCCAAGCTTCCGTGGAAGCTGAATGTCACAAGAGGATCTATGGTATACTGGGTCATATAAGGAAGTAAATCCATCAATTTAATACCATCCAAATCATCATCACACACTGTAACGGATAAAGTGGTTCTTATCAAAGGAATTTTTCCGGCAACGTTGAAGGTAAGTGGTTTTATCACAGGAGGACATCCGTCAGGAGAATCAACCCTGATGTAGATCGTTGTCGTCGTCGTGTACGACCAGTTGTTGGGAAGTGTATTTGTATTTCCGGCATTGGCATCGGTTAAACTTGCGTAATACCTTACTCCTGTAAAATAAGCAGGGTTACTTAAAACAATCGCGGTAATATCCGATAAAGTAACATTCACGGTACCGTCTACGTTTTCATCACAAAATACTCCTGAATAGTTATCCGTTACGACAGCATAAGGAAATAAATTAAGGGTAATTTCCGCAATATTTTTACAGCCGATGTTATTTTTTACAACGGCATATACTATCGTTCCATTGGCTGCGGTATATGTGGTCGGAGTAGGAATTGAAGTTCCCGGTGTTTCGTTTTGAGCGTTTATTAAACTTGTATAATAAGTAATCGTAACTGGCGAACTACCTGTCACATTGGCTGTTGTTAAGTTAAATACACCCTGTCCTGTCCCGTTAACATTACAGGCATTGATCGCAACATTGTTTACCGTTAAAACCTGAATATTAAGTGTTACTGTCACCGTTTCACAATCGGGGAAGTTGACATCATTTCCACAGAATGTATAGGTAAAAGTATCAGTTGCAGGAGTCCCCGGATTGGTCGGAGTATACGTAATTACACCCGTTGTTGCATTTACGGTTGCTGTTCCTAATGTCGGTGGAGTAAGAATCGCCACGGTAGAAGGAACCGGTGTCTGAGTTGAATTTGTAAACGCAGGAGTAATGGTTTTTGATGTACAGAAATCATACGTTGTCGAGGTTTCTTTTGTACAATTTAAAACTTTAAATTGCTCAGTTACCAGAGGAGCACAGCTTCCCATAGTTACAGAGCAGGTATAATATCCCGGTTGGGTAGGGGTAATAGAAGTGCCTGTCGCACCAGGAATAAGAGTTCCGTTGATATACCATTGATAGGTATCGTAAATAATAGGATCGACGGTAAGAACAATTCCCGGAATACAATCTCCTCCGGATTTTAAAATCACCGGTTGAGTAGGGAATCCCGCAAAGAATCCTCCGTAGCCGACTGCATCACTTCCCGCATTGATTCCCGCTGTAATTGCTTTTGAAGAAACCACAGTGATGGTTCCCACGGTATTCGGAATTCCGTAAGTTACCCAATTGTTGGTTCCTGTCATATTGAATGGTCCTGTTGTCGCCGGCGGAGTAACACCATTTACGGTAACAACAGCTCCTTTTTCTGTAATAAGATTTAATTTGGTAGGAATATTTAAAATCCCACCCGGATTGGCATTAGAATGAACAAAATTTTCATCAATAAAACCAAGCTCATTAATTTGTTTCGGTAAATAACAGTTAAGAGCCGGAATAAAATTGAAACCACCCGTTGCCACTTCATTTCCTACATTATTGGCTCCCGCAAGAACCTGATAGATGTAGGCATTTTTTGTCGTTCTAATATATAAATTATAATGACCGTTTCCCTGAAGCTGATATTTAGAATCGGGGATCATAAAATATTGCCCGGTATTGAGTACTGTTATAGGAGCAAGCTCATTGTTTACACGAACTTCAGTGTTGTCTTCTGTTGCAATAACCAAGGCGCCTTCCATATGTGAGCCAATATTTCCGTTACCTTTTACCAAAGCAAATTCATTTCCCAGCCGCTCCACCGGAACCGCCTGATCCATGAGGATGTCTGAACTGGAAGAAAAGTTTCCGGCATATTGGCCGTTAAAGTTTCCGTTGGTGACATTTACTGGTTTTGTGGCAACAATTTTAGCCCCGATAAAACCATCAGAGTTTCCCGAATTGATTCCATTTCCGTCGATGATATAAGATTGCCCTTTGTTTAAAGTAAAAGTTATGGTGGGAGTGGTAGCTCCGGTAGTTCCGTTTGAGAACTGTGTCGTAGGTTTATATCCTGAAATTGTAACGACGGTATTGTCTTCTGTTGCCAATACACTCGTCATAAAATTAAGAATCGAATTGGTGACGGAGATAGGCGCGCTGGCAGCATAAAATAATTTTCCGGTAGAAGGAATCCCTTTGGAAGTGATGATTTCAGCGTGATTAAAAACAGAAAATCTCAGATTGGCGTAGAAAGGAAATTCTGCTTTTACATACAATCCTTTTGTAATAGGAGTGAAAAGGTCTGCCTGAAGCGTTGTAATAATATAGTTTCGTAAGATATCAATTTTTTGAGGATTGCCTTTGCTGATGTTTACAGTGGCAATTAAGGTATTGTTATTATAAATACTTACCGGAAACGGTGTCGTACGGTTAGTAGAAAGATATAATTTCTGATAAGGATTTGGGTTGCCTGTCCGGTCTACCATAGGCGCAAACCAGTGCTCCCTATCCAATTGAGCAAAAGTAGAGGTGAAAAAATAAAATATAAATAAAAAAGATAAAATTTTCTTCATTCAGAAATTGGTTTTATCACAAATTTAATAATAAAAAGTATTAATAGCTTAAAAAATAAATAAAAAACCATGATTTTAAAATCATGGTTTTCAAAGTTTTATTTAAAGGCTGTTATTCAAGATTTTTTACCAGGATCCAGCCGGAATATTTTATTTGAGTTTGGGCTTTATTAGGCTCTGTCCAGGTGATTTCGTACCAATACGTTGCCGTAGGAACTTTTTTCCCGTACATGGTTCCGTCCCATTTGTAGGCACTGAAGCGGTCGGCTTGGTAGACTTTATTTCCGTATCTGTCATAAATATTGAAGATCAGATTCTTTTTGTATGCTAATTCAGAGTAATCGATATAATCGTTTTTGTTGTCTCCGTTTGGTGTAATTGCATTGAGAAGATTAGGGACAGTTACCGTTACATCGATCGGTTCGCAATTATAAAAATCTTTCACATAAATACTGTTTTCCCCTCTTGGAAGATTTCCGAAGAAATTAGAATCCTGCCACGTAGCACCATCAAGGGAATATTTATATGGTTGAGTTCCTCCAATTACACTTACAGTGATGGTATTATTTTTAATTTCAAGATTTGAAATGACAGGTTGCTCTGCAGCAAGTACTTTTACATCCTGTCTTGTGAAGCATTCTCCTGTTTTTAGCTGTACCCAGTAAGCACCCACCGGAACGGTGATGGCCTGAGTTGTTTCTCCCGTACTCCAACGATAGCCGTCGAAACCTGGACCTGCATCCAGCGTAGCTTTATTTTCAATACAGATAATTTTATCAGATAAAACGGTAGATTTCACCGGTGGAAGTACTACAAGCGTAATCTGCGCGATGCTTGAACATCCGTTTGAGTTGGTTACATTCGCATACACTGTTGTATTTGAAGAAATATATGTTGAAGCATTTGAAATTACATTCGTTCCGTTGTTAAGATCTGCAAGCGTAGGATAGTACAAAATTGTGTATCCGGTTTGAGTTACAATCGGAGCTGTCTCAAGATTGAATGCCGCCATATTCGGGTTAGAATCCAGATAGCAAGATTGTATGGTTACATTTTTCACGGTAGGATTTGGGTCTACTTTTAAGTGTAAAGTTACCTGTTCGCAGCCGACTCCTGTTGTCGGATTTGCGCAGAAATGATACACCATTAAGTCATTACCGATAAAATTTGTATTGGCTGTATAGGTGATGGTTCCTGTGGCAGCATCAATCGTTGCTGTACCATTAGTGGGAGCCGTATCAATTTGTACAGTACTTGGAATAAATGGAACGGTATGATTGGTAAATTTAGGAATGATCGTTTTCTGAGTTTCACAGACAATTAAACTTTTTGTTACCTGCTCGTAGCAAGATTCTACTTCGTAGACCGGTGTGGTTGCAAAACAACCTCCCATTCCCACTTTTACGGTGTAATTTCCTGGCTGCATCGGAGTGTATGTGTACGTTGTTGCTCCGGGAATAGGGTTTCCATTAAGATACCATTGATACGTTTCAAAGCTGTCGCCTGTTTCCAGAATAGCTCCCGGTACACAATCTCCACTTTTACTGATGGCCGGAACCGAAGAGAATCCTGCAAAATATCCACCGTATCCTACAACACCACTTCCTCCTGCAATCCCTGCAGTTACGGCTTTTGTTGAGATAATGGTGACATTTCCGGTTACGCCAGTAAGGGAATAAGATACCCAATCTGTGGTTCCTGTAACGTCGTAAGGTCCCTGAGCAGCAGTTGGTGTCACCCCGTTTACGGTTACGGCAGCTCCTTTTTCTGTTAAAATATTTAATTTAATATTATTTGCAGCCTGAGGAAGCCATTCGATCATCCCGATTTCATCAATTTTTCTTGGTAACAGACAATTGAGCGGGGGTATATAATTAAAACCAATGGTAGCACTGGAAGTTGCCGTTCCCGCAAGAAGCTGGTAGACATATGCATTTTTGGTAGTTCTTACATACATATTGTAATGCCCGCTTCCCTGATCGATATAGTTGACATTATTGGGTTCATTTACGCGATAATGCTGCCCTTCATTGATGGTGGCAACAGGAGCCGGGTTGTTATTGACATAGATTTCAGTATTATCTTCAGTCGCTACCAATAAAACATCTTCAGTTTTTGCAGCAATATTTCCAAAACCTTTTACGATGACAAATTCTTTTCCTAATCTGTCCACAGGCACCGACTGATCCATGACAATATCTCCACCCGTTAAAGACGTACCGATATTATATTCACCAAGGAAGTTTCCGTTTGTAACTGAAATCGGCTTGTCTGAAGTGATTTTAGACCCAATAAAACCTGTTGAATTTCCTGTAACGTTTCCTCTGCCTTCAACAATGTAAGACTGTCCTTTATTTAAAGTAATAGACATGCTTGGCGTTGATGTTGCTGTCACTCCGTTGGTAAAAACAACATTGGGAGAATATCCTGAAATAGTCACCGTTGTATTATTTTCCGTGGCAAGAATTCCTGTTGTGAAATTCATACCCTGGGTAGGATTCGTGATAGGAGCAACGACGGCATAGAATTTTGTACCGACTCCGGCTTTTCCTTTTGATGTTAAAATCTCACCATGCGCCGGAACAACAAATCTGAATGAAGCAAAAAATGGTTTTTCACCTTTCAGATATAATCCTTTCGTGCCGACCGTAAATAGGTCTCCGGCCGTAGATCCTATCATATCTGCAGCAGTGATATTATAAGATTGAGGATTTCCTTTGCTGATCGCCACAGTTGCTATGATCACATTATTATTATAAATATCAACATTGAATGGTGTAGCAGAATCTGTGGAGAGATAAACCGCCTGTTTGGCTGTCGAAGAAAGATTAGCTGCTGAAAATGGAGCAAACCAATGTTCGGTATCCCGTTGTGCTGAAATAGCAATGAAAGTAAATAAAAATAAAACTAATGAGTAGAGTTGTTTTTTCATATTGTGGTGATTAGTTTTGACAAAAATAGAATTTTATTTCTAATTAATTGGAAAAAGCATAAAAAAAACACGGTTTTTAAGCCGTGTTTTTAATAATTTTAATAAAATTGTGTTATTCTCTGTTTTTTACCATAATCCATCCGGAGTATTTTATGGATGTCTTTTTGCTGTTGGGTTCGTTCCAGCTGAGGTCAAACCAATAGTTTCCGGTAGATACTTTTTTGCCGCCTACTGCGCCGTCCCACTTGTATCCGTTGGCTTTATTTCCTTCGTGCATTTTGGTTCCGTATCTGTCGTAAATATTGAAAACAAAATTCGGTTTGTAAGATAATTCTGAATAATCTAAAATATCGTTTACTCCGTCTCCATTTGGTGTAATCACATTGATAAGGTTTGGAACGGTAATTTCCACATCAATAGGATCACAGTTGTAATCATCTTTCACATAGACCTTACTGTTCCCTCTCGGAACATTGGTAAATACATTGCTGTTCTGCCAGTTGATATTATCCAGAGAGTATTGATAAGGTGCTGTTCCTCCGACTGTATTTACGGTAACGGTATTGTTAGAAATATCAATGCTTGAAATTACAGGCTGTTCGGAAGCATACACTTTTACAGTCTGTCTTGTGATACATTCTCCCGTTTTCAAATCAACCCAATAGGTTCCGACTCCTACATTGTTGATGGACTGTGTAGTTGCCCCGGTACTCCACGCATAAGCAGTAAAACCTGATCCGGCGTCTAATGTGGTCGTATCTTCAATACAGATAATTTTATCTTCCAACACATTAGAATAAACAGGCGGAAGAACAATAAGTGTTACTTCAGCCACTCTGTAACATCCGTTGGCGTTGCTTACTTTAATATAGACAACTCCGTTGGGTGCGATATAATTGGTCGGGTTCAAAATCTCATTTGTTCCGTTCTGGGCATCTGTAGGAGATGGGTAGTATTGTTTGGTGATGCCCGTCTGACCTGTCACTGCAGCTAATGTTAAATTAAATAATGCCGTTGCGGGATTAGATGGGATAAAACAAGATCTTAAAGTTGCATTCGTTACGACAGGACTTTCAGAAACAGTTAATGTTAAAGTTACCTGTTCGCAATCTGTAAAATCAGGATCGTTTCCGCAGAATTTGTAAACAATGGTATCTGTTCCGGTAAATCCGAAATTCGGTGTATATCCGATCACACCGCTTGGATCGACAATGACTGTTCCATTAGTTGGTGGCGTTACAATGGTTACCGTACTTGGAACATACGTCTGAGAAGAGTTGGTAAACTCTGGAATAATGGCTTTGTATCCTTCGCAGACAGTCAGTGCTTTTGTAGATTCATGAAGACATGTATACACTTTGTAAACAGGTGTAACTGCAGGAGGACAGGATCCTACCGTGATTCTTACGGTATAATTTCCTGAAACAGCAGGGGTATACGTATTTGAATTGGCTCCCGGAATAGCAGTTCCGTTTAAATACCATTGATAAGTATCATAGCTGTCATCCACTTCCAAAACAATTCCCGGAATACAATCTCCGGTCTGCTTGGCAATTAAAGGAATAGAAGAGAAGCCTGCAAAATATCCTCCATACCCTGCAGAACTGTATCCGCCGTTGACTCCGGCAGTAACTGCTTTTGTAGAAGTAATGGTAACATTGCCGGTAATTCCGGTGATGGCATACGTTACCCATTGTGTATTTCCAGTAAGCGGGTAGGGCCCTTGAGCTGCGGTTGGAGTAACTCCGTTTACAGTAACGGCGGCTCCTACTTCTGTTAAAATATTAAGCTTTAAAGTAATGGCGGAAGTAATATTCGGCATTACATTAATTCTTCCGATCTCATCGATTTTTCTCGGCAAGAAACAGTTCAATGGCGGAATATAATTAAATCCTCCGGTATTGTTTGCAGATCCTGCACCTACCAATTGATACAGGTAAACATTTTTCGTTGTTCTTACATACAGGTTGGAGTGTCCTCCTCCCTGGTCTTTATATTCATTAGCGAGGATTCTGTAATATTCACCTTCATCTATTGTGGCAACAGGCGTAGTTCCGTTATTTAAATAAATATCCGTATTATTTTCTGTACCTACGATGATTCCGCCCTCCATGTTGGCGGAACTTGTGGAGATGCTTTTCACCATGGCGAATTCATTTCCGAGACGATCCGTAGGAACCGACTGATCCATGATTAAATCCGCACCGTCTGATGAAGTTGTGGTTGCATAAAATCCATTGGCATTACCATTCGTTACCGAAACGGGTTTGTTGGATTCTATTTTCGCCCCGATGAAACCGTCTCTGTTTACCGGAGTGGTTGTAGACAAGCCTGTAAGAATATAAGATTGCCCTTTGTTCAACGTAACGGTTAAGGTAAGAGGAGTCGGGGAGGGAACATTAACAAAAGAAATATTAGGATCATATCCGGAAACAGTCACAATCGTGTTGTCTTCAGTGGCTAAAATTCCTGTTGTAAAGTTTTTGTCTGTAGCGGGTACGGTCACCGGCGTCGCTGCAGCGTAGAATTTTGTACCGATACCGGCTTTCCCTTTGGAGGTGATGATCTCACCGTGCGAGCTTACCGCTGCTCTTAATGAAACGAAATAAGCCCGGTCTCCTTTGGTGTAAACCCCAAGATTGGTAGGCACTGCTGCACTTGATGCAGCCGTAGTTCTGATTAAATTTGCATTTAAAGCAAAAGTTTGTGGTGAGCCTTTACTGATGGTAACGGTTCCGATCACGGTATTGTTGTTGTAGATTTTTACCTCAAACGGAGTTGTTGCATCCGTAGAAAAGTAAAGAACGTGATTGTAGACACCGCCCGTAGAAACGTCATAGTAGGGGGCAAACCAATGGTCTGTGTCTCTTTGTGCAAAGAGTGTATTAAGTGCACACAGCATTAATACAAAAGATAGAAATCTTTTCATAAATATGGAATTAGGATTAATGCAAAAATAGGAGAATTTTATTTAATTATTAAAATACCCTTAAAAAAGAAGGGTTGGGACAAATAAAAAACCACGATTTTAAAATCGTGGTTCAAAATTTTTATGTTGAAAATTTTAGTCAATGTTTTTTACTAAAATCCATCCGGTGTACTTAATTGGAGTTTTTTCTTTGTTTGGTTCATTCCAATTGATGTGATACCAGTACGTTCCTGTTACTATTTTTTTGTCGTAATGTTTACCATCCCACTTATAGTTGTTGAACTTATCTCCTGTGAAGATTTTGTTCCCATATCTGTCATAGATTACGAAAGAAAGATTGTTTTTATAGGCTAATTCGCTGTAATCGATGAAATCATTTTTATTATCCCCGTTTGGAGTAATTGCGTTGATCAGATTCGGTACGGTAACTTCTACAGAGATTGGTGTACAGTTGTAAGAATCTTTTACATAGAATATATGCTGTCCTCTTGTAAGTCCTGTGAATACATTAGAATCCTGCCAGTTTGTAGGCGCATCCACTGCATATTGATAAGGAGCTTTTCCACCTGTTACATGCACTGTCACTGTATTGTTAGAAATTTCAAGTTCTTTAATGACTGGATCTTCAGCTTTTTTAACATTTACAAATTGCTTAACAAAACAACCGTTGTCTTCAAGAATTACCCAATATGTTCCAACAGGTACTCCTGATAAAACCTGAGTTGTAGCTCCGGTGCTCCATTCGTAAGAAGCATAACCAGGTCCTGCATCAAGATTGGTTCTGCTGTCGATACAGATCGTTTTATCAACCAATAGAGGAGATCTCTTAGGAGGAATTACTTTTAAGATAATTTTGGCGATCGCATAACATCCGTTGCTGTTGTATACTCTTACATAAGCCGCTCCGTCTCCTGAGATATGAGCCTGAGGATTCATGATCTCATTCGTTCCGTTGTTGGCATCCGTGAATGTAGGATAATATTTTTTAGTGATCGGCGTTACCGATGAAACGTTTGCAATTGTTAAATCAAACTTAGCTTTTGTTTCGTCCATTTCAAGGAAACATTCGCTTAAAGTAGCTTCGTTTACCGTTGGTGTAGGAAGGAACTCTAAAGTGATTTTAGCATTTCCGGTACAGCCTTCGTTAGTCGTTACTTTTACATATACAAATCCTGCCGCAGAAAGATAATTGGTAGGGTTTGTAATCATATTGGTTCCTGCATTAAGATCTGCAAGAGTAGGATAGAATTTCTTCACTACAGGATCATACAAAGTAACGATCGCTGTTGTAAGGTCAAAGAATCCTTTTCCGTCGTACTGACATGCTTTGATTGTAGCGTCATTTAAAACGAAAGGAACAACATTTAAATTTAATGTTACATGTTCACAGTCGATAAACTCAGGAGCATTGCCACAGAACTGATAAACAATCTGGTCTGCACCTAAATATCCAGCATTTGGAATATAAGTGATTTGTCCTGTTGATGGGTTCAGTGTAGCGGTTCCGTGTGTAGGGTACGTAAGAATTGTTACTGTACTTGCTACCGGAGTCTGAGATGTATTGAATGAGAATGTAGGTGTAATTACCTTGGTTGCACACGCATTTAATGTTGCTGTTGTATTTTTAACACAAGAGAATACTTTATAAATCGGTGTTGTAACAGGAGGACATGTTCCCATTGTTACTTTTACCGTGTAGTTCCCCGCCTGTGTAGGTGTATGAGTCGCTTGTGTAGCACCTGAGATAGCAACGCCATTCAGATACCATTGATAGGTTTCAAAACTGTCGTCTACTTCCAGTACGATTCCCGGTACACAGTCTCCTGATTGTTTTGCAATAACAGGGATTGATGAGAATCCGGCAAAATATCCGCCATATCCTACCGCTCCACTACCTCCTGCAATACCTGCAGTAACTGCTTTTGTGGAGTTTACCGTAACGTTTCCGGCTAGCCCGGGAATGGAGTACGATACCCAAGCTGACGTACCCTGAACAGGATAAGGTCCTTGTGCTGCAGTCGGTGTGATGGGCGCTCCGCCATTAGTACTATACGTAACCGTAGATCCGGTTTCTGTTAATATATTTAATTTAATATCCGGGCTCGCACTTCCGTTAAGATCATTAATGAAAGCGATTTCGTCAATTTTTCTTGGTAAGAAACAGTTCAAAGGTGGGATATAGTTGTACCCTAAAGTTGCAATACTAGTTGCAAGACCTGCAAGAAGCTGATAAACATATACATTTTTAGATGTTTTAATGTACATGTTGTAATGTCCGTTACCTTGATCTATATAGTTGACGTTATTCGCCGGGTTTCCGTTATTCGGGCCATTTACTCTGTAGAACTGTCCTTCATTAAGGGTTGCTACCACAGGGCCCCCGTTGATCTGTATTTCTGTGTTGTTCTCCGTTGCAATGATCAATGCATCTTCCATTTGAGCGGTTACGTTTCCGTTTCCTTTTACCAAAACGAATTCGTTTCCTAACCTGTCAACCGGTACAGACTGGTCCATGATAATATCAGAACTTCCACCTACAGCTCCCCAAGAGAATTGTCCGTTGAAGTTACCGTTGGTCAAAGAAACAGGTTTGTCAGATTCGATTTTGGCACCGATGAAACCTGATGAATTCGCAGTGATGTTTCCTCTTCCTTCAATGATGTATGATTGTCCTTTGTTTAAAGTAAAAGACATGGAAGGAGTCGTTGCTCCGGTAGTTCCGTTGGAAAAAGTAACGCCGGCTGAATATCCTGAAACTGTAACAACCGTATTGTCTTCAGTCGCCATGATACCTGCCATAAAGTTGTAGATACCACCACCTCCGATATCTGTAATAGGAGCGGCAGCTGCGTAGAATTTTTTACCGATACCGGCTTTTCCTTTAGATGTCAAAATCTCACCGTGGCTCGGAATTGAGAATCTAAGGTTGGCATAATAAGGTTTTGTACCTTTGGTGTAAAGTCCTTTTGTGATTGGTGTAAACAGATCTGCCTGTGATGAAGTAATGATAGTCGCCAGAGGGACTACAAAAACCTTAGGGTCTCCTTTACTGATTGTTACAGTACCAATGACAGTATTATTATTGTAAATATCTACTGGAAATGGTGTTGTAGAATCAGTGGAAAGGTAGATAGCCTGGTTATTGGTACCTCCCGTTAAACCCGTTCTGTTCATCATTGGGGCAAACCAATGTTCTGTATCCCTTTGTGCAAAGAGAGTATTAATCGTCAAAAAAACTAATACTAAACTAAGTAGAAATCTTTTCATATAGTGGGAAATTAGGATTTCTACAAATTTAGAATAATATTTGAAATATTGTTAATAAAATGTAAAGAAAGTTATAAATTTATTCACGATTTTTGATTAATACCCATCCTGAATAAGAAACCGGTAATTTTGTGTCCGGCTCAATCCATCTCAGTAAATACCAATAAGTTCCGGTTGAGAGTGGCCTTCCGTTTACCTTTCCGTCCCAGATATAATTTTTGTCTGCAGACCTGTAAACCAGCGCACCGTAACGATCGACAACTTCTATGGAAACATCCTGCTTAATTCTTAAATCCGAATAGTTTAAAACATCATTAAGACCGTCTCCATTCGGAGTAATTGCATTAATTAAATTTAATATTAAAAATTCTTTCACAACAGGAGAGCATCCGTCGGCTCCCAGTACATAAGCAGTATGCATTCCTCTTGATAATCCTGTGAAAATATTCGAACTTTGATAATCGATTCCGTTCAGGGAATATTGATAAGGTGGTGTTCCTCCCGAAGCAAAAACAGTAGCATTATATCCTGAAACTTCAATTTTTGTAATTGTCGGAGGCTGTGCGGTCGTCACATTGACATATTGGCGATAGATACAGCCGTTAAATCCTAAATCTACATAGTAACTTCCTGCTCCCACTGTCACTGTCTGTGTAGTTGCTCCGGTACTCCAGGTATAAGAAGTAAATCCTGGCCCGGCGTCCAGAGTTACCAGTTCATTAGGACAGACAATCTGATCTTTCAGCCTGTCGGATTTTTTAGGTGTTTTTAAATTTAATGTTAAAATTCCGGTATTCGGACATTCTGTGGCACTTGTAAATCTGATATAAAATGTACTTGTAGAAGTGATGGTCTGAATTGGGGAAATCGCATTCGTTCCAGCCTGAGCATTAGCCAAAGTAGCATGGAATGTCAAAGTGACACCCGGATCTGTGGTAAATAAATTTTTATAATCATTAAGGTTTACACTTTCAGAGCCGCTGATGTCGTTGTCACAAACATCGGATGTTGCAGTTCCTGTAAGCAAAGTTATTCTGTTTCCAATTTTAAAATTGATCTGTCCGAATGCAGCCGGGCAATTTCCGGTAAGAACATCCACTCTTACATAGACGGTGGTGTTTGCTGTATACGTCCAGTTGGCGGGCAGTGTATTGGTGTTTCCGGCATTGGCATCGGTCTGATTTAAGTAATATCTTACATTAAAACTGGCAGAATTGGTTACAATTACCGGAGTAATATTCGAAAAATTAACATTTACAATACCATCAAAATTGTCATCGCAAAGTGTTGCATTAAAATTATTAGTATTAATATTTGGTGACGGAATGGTTGTTAAAGTAATCTGAGCCGTTTTCGTACATCCGTATTGGGAAGTTACATTGGCATAAATAGTTCCTGCAGGTCCGTTATAGGTTGCCGGCGTGGCAATCGGAGTTCCCGATAAGGCAGAATTGGTATAATACTGAACTGTAGTTCCCGGATCCGGAGAAACGCTCACAGAGGTAAGGTCAAATGTTCCGTTTCCACTGGCATCGGCGCATGATGTTAATGCTCCGTTGGTCGTTTGCAGGACGTCAATATTAATAATGATTTTAAAATATTCAAAATCAGCAGGATTTCCGCTTCCTTCTACATAATAGATAAATGTATCTGTGGCATCAGCTGTCAGTCCCGGATTTGGGGTATAAGTAATTTCTCCTGTTGCAGAATTCACGGTTGCTGTTCCGGAAGTCGGTGCTGCAACAATGCTTGTATGAGAAGGAGTGATGGTTTGCGTAGAAGTTGTAAAAGCAGGCGAAATTACCTTTGTATTACAAGCTCCGATATTGTAAGTTGTCGTCGTAATCGGTGGACATAATGTGTAGTCATAACCAGTCGTAAGCTTCGATTCGCAGTTGTTTTTTGTAACTAAACAAGTGTACGTTCCTGCTCCGTATATTTCAGGATTGATAGAGTAGGTGGTAGCCCCTGAAATCGGACTTCCATTAAGATACCATTGATAGCCGTCATAGGTATTATCAACCTGTAGTAAAATCCCGGTATAGCAGTCGCCGGTTTTTGTGATCGCCGGAATGGATGAAAATCCTGCAAAATAACCGCCATATCCTACGGCTCCGCTTCCCGCTGCAATTCCTGCAGTTACGGATTTTGTAGAATTTACCGTAATTGTTCCGGTAACGTTCGGAACAGAATAAGTGACCCAATTCGGATTCCCGTTCACCGGGTAAGGGCCGTTTGCAGCGGCAATTGCGTTTCCGTTTAAAGTAACTGTTGCTCCGGTTTGGGTGATGATGTTTAATCTTGTGCTGTAATTTTGGCTTCCGATTCGGTTAATGAATCCGATTTCGTCAATTTTATTAGGCATAAAACAACTGAGTGGCGGGATAAAATTCATCCCTCCTGTCGGATATTCATTTCCTCCTGAAACTCCTGCTAAGAATTGGTAAACATAAATATTTTTAGTGGCGGAAATTCCCATATTATAATTATCAGTACCGCCCTGGTAAATATAATTACTGCTTGGAACCATATAATATTGTCCTGCATTCAAGGTAATTCCGGTACCTGTTCCGTTGATGGTAAGCTGTGTATTGTTTTCAGTGGCAATGATTAAAGCGGTTTCCATTTCAGAAAATACAGAACCGTTGCCTTTTACCACGACAAAATCTTTTCCCAATCTTTCGACAGGGACAGCCTGATCCATCAAGACATCGTTGTTGGTGAAATTTAAATTGGTATAAATTCCGTTAAAATTACCGTTCGTCACAGAAATCGGTTTTGTAGCCTCGATTTTTGCTCCGACCAATCCATTAAGATTATAATTGGAATCGGTACTCACTGCATCCAGGATATAGGATTCTCCTTTATTTAACACAAAAGTTTTGGTTGGGCTTGAAGATCCGTCTGAAAAAACAACATTCGGGTTATATCCCGAAACGACTACTGAGGTATTGTCTTCAGTTGCCGTAACTCCGATCATAGAATTGACATAAAAAGCGACTCCTGTCAACGGAGCCATTCCGGCGTAGAAAGTCGTACCGAGACCTGCCAATCCTTTAGAAGTAATAATTTCCGCATGATTTTGAAGCGAAAATCTGTAGTTGGCAAAAAACTTTTTTGGTCCTTTCACATACATTCCCATGGCATTGGGAGCGAAAAGATCGCTTGGATTATCCGTAATTAAAAAAGAATTTGGGATACTAACCTGAGCGGGATTTCCTTTGCTTACCTGAACGGTTGTGAAAAGCACATTGCTATTATAGATCTGTACAGAAAACGGTGTGGTTTCGTTGGTAGAGAGGTATAAATACCCCTGAAGTCCGGTGGTTCCTGCTTTCGAAGACATGGGTGCAAACCAATGATCCGTATCGAGTTGTGCATTGCATAATAAACAAAGAAAAGTACAAATGGTTAGTAGAAGTTTTTTCATGGTTTACAATAAGGGGAGCAAATTTAAGCATTAATAATCAAAATTTTACATAAATTTTTCTGGTATTTGTACTTCATGGTTCATTTTGGTGAAAATTTAATTATTTTTTAATATTTAAAACAAATTCATAATTTGGTGAAATAAAAAAATCCCGATGAAAAATCACCGGGATCAATATTTTTAATCTGAAAAGATTATAAGCTTACTCTTACGAATCCTGTTACTTTCAGGTCTCCGTTGATAGACTTTACATAGTCAGCAACTGACATACTTCCGTCCTTGATGAAGTCTTGGTGTACCAAAGTGTTGTCTTTGTAGAATCTCTGCATTTTACCTTTAAGAATGTTTTCGATAATGTTTGCAGGCTTACCTTCTTCAGTAAGTTTGTGTCTTTCGATTTCCAATTCTCTGTCGATAGTTTCCTGAGAAACAGCAGTTTCGTCAAGAGCGATAGGATTCATCGCAGCAACCTGCATAGAAACAGATTTAGCAGCTTCATCAGCTCCGTCTACTTTAGCAGAAAGTGCAGTGATAGAAGCGATTTTGTTTCCAGCGTGGATATAAGCTCCTAAGAAAGGTCCTGTAATTCTTTCGAATGCACCGATCTCGATTTTTTCACCGATAACACCTGTTTGCTCAACTAATTTCTCTGCAACAGTGATTCCGTGGAAGTCTGTAGCCAAAAGCTCTTCTTTAGTAGCAGCGAAGATTGCCATTTCAGCTAATTCGTAAGCTAGCTCGATGAAAGCTTCGTTTTTAGCAACGAAATCAGTTTCGCAGTTCAAAGAAATGATAGCACCTAACGTGTTATCTTCGTTTACTCTTGCGATTACCGCACCTTCAGTTGACTCTCTGTCAGCTCTGTTAGCAGCAACTTTTTGTCCTTTTTTTCTAAGGATGTCTACTGCTTTTTCGAAGTCTCCTTCAGCTTCAACTAAAGCTTTTTTGCAGTCCATCATACCTGCACCTGTCTGGTTTCTCAATTTTGCTACGTCTGCAGCAGCTGGTGTATAAGACATAATATCTATTATTTTTTTATTGTAAGAATTTAGTATTAATATTTAGCTTAATTTTAAAGCAGTGCAAAGATAATGATTTTAATGATAAACTAAAAAATGACTTTTTGCGTTATTTGTATATTTAATAAAATTTTAAATGTTTAGTTAATGAAAAAAATATTTCTCCTCATATTTTTATGTATTTTCACTCTTGGGTTCTCGCAAAAAAAGAAAAAAGCGAAATCTAAAGCCATTGTAGAGAAGGAAACAGCCATCATCTATACAGAAAGTGATGCTGAAACCACTTCAGAGGCAAGAGTGATTGCAGGGTTTTTAAAACAAAATCCGGGACATGCCAAGACCGATTATTTCAAAAAGAAGCTGATCCAGATCATCATGGCAGACAATTCTCCGGAAGCAAAACCTACCATCAAAGCCGTAAGTGAAGACAAAATAAAACAGGAAATTCTAGAAAACAACAGTCTTAACAGCAGTAAAACTATCGCAGCCAATACAGCAAGTGCTGCAGCTCCGGAAAGAACAGTGACCTACGCAAGCGTAGGCGGAGCAAGTAAAAAAACGGGACCGAGTGAACAGCATAAGAAAACCGCCGCGATGCTTACTCATATGTTCAACAACGATCCTATGGATAAGGAAGCGTACATTAATATTAAGAACAGATCCAAATGTAACCTGATTGTAAAGATCAGCGGGAAAAAATATTATAACCTTGACGTACCGGCCAACGGGCAAAACTTTTTATTGGTGGATAAAGGCGAATATATTTTAACGACAATGGTTTGTGATGCCAAATATTCTTCGTTAAAGAAAATCAATAAGGATATTGAGATCGAACTGAATCTGAGGGAGGATTAATTTATAAAAGAAAAATAAAAAACGGTTAAGAAATTTCTTAACCGTTTTTTTTATCCTTTAAACTGCCCCATCGCAATGAATTTGTCTTGTCTTTGGGTTTCAAGTTCTTGTCCTGTGAATTTTGAGAAGGCTTTGATATTTTGTAAAATTGAATTTTTCAAATTTAAATAAGTAGCCTCAGGATCATAATGTGCTCCTCCAAGAGGTTCTTCAATGATTCCGTCGATGAATTTTTCTCTTAACGCATCTTTCGGAGTAAGATTCAATGCATTCGCAGCATCTTCTTTGTGATCCCAGTTTCTCCAAAGGATTGATGAGCAGCTTTCCGGCGCGATTACCGTATACCATGTATTTTCCAACATATATACTTTGTTTCCGACACCGATTCCTAATGCTCCGCCACTTGCTCCTTCACCGATGATGTAGGTAAAGATCGGAGTTTTAAGCTGAACCATTTCGAAAATATTTCTTGCGATAGCTTCACCCTGTCCTCTTTCTTCAGCTTCCAGCCCAGGATAAGCTCCCGGTGTATCCACCAAAGTTACTACAGGAATCTGGAATTTTTCAGCAAGCTTCATCAGTCTTAGGGCTTTTCTGTATCCTTCAGGATTCGGCATTCCGAATCTTCTGTGCTGTCTTTCCTTAGTTGTTCTTCCTTTTTGAGTTCCTATGATCATCACTTTCTGGCCGTCCAGGGTAGCTAAACCACCGATCATGGCAGGATCATCAGCGAAATTTCTGTCTCCGTGAAGTTCCAGGAAACTTCCTTTGTCTACCATTCCGTTGATATAATCCAGGGTATAAGGGCGATCCGGGTGACGAGACAGTTGTACTCTCTGCCAAGGAGTAAGGCTAGAATAGATTTCCTTTTTCTTTTCTATAATCTTGTCTTCTATCTGGCTACATGCTAATTTTACATCAACACCACTTTCTTCTCCTACTAAAGAACAGGTTTGAAGTTGATCCATGAGTTCTTTGATAGGTAGTTCGAAACTTAAATATTCCATTTCTTGAAGTAAATTAAATCTTTCAAATTTATGAAAAATTATCAAAAACTATTTAAAATTATTGATCGCATTATTTATTCTGGAGATACTTTCCTCTCTACCAATAAGTTCCAGAATATCCGGAACATCCGGACCTTTCAATTCTCCAACCAATGCCAAACGCAAAGGCATCATTACTTTACCCATTCCCAGACCTTTGTTTTCCGCAAAATCATGTACAATCTGCTTCAGGTTTTCAGCATTAAAGTCCGCAGCTTCTAAATTGGAAGCCAATTCTCCTAAAATGCCTGAAGTTTCTTCGTTCCAAGCTTTTTTCGATGCTTTTTCATCATAAGAAGTCGGTGCTTCGAAGAAGAATTTTCCGTTTTCGTAGATGTCTTTCGGGAAAGTTGCTCTTTCTTTCATCAGATGAATAATCTTTATTAATTTTTCATCTTCAATATTTAAATGTAAATCTGAGCTTTTTAACATTTGAAGCAATTCTTCATCAGATTTCATTTGAATATACTGATGATTGAACCATTCTGCTTTTTCTTTACTGAATCTTGCTCCGGCTTTATGAACTTTATTTAAATCAAATTCTTTAGCCATTTCATCCAGAGATAAAATTTCTTTATCATCAGCAGGAGACCAGCCCAGCAAAGCAACCATATTGATGAATGCTTCCGGAAGATATCCGCTTTCTCTGTACCCTTTAGAAACAGCTCCCGTTGCAGGGTCTGTAAAGTTTAAAGGAAATACAGGGAACCCGAATTTGTCACCATCTCTTTTGCTTAATTTTCCTTTTCCTTCAGGTTTTAAAATCAAAGAAAGGTGCGCAAACTGAGGCGCTTCCCAACCCATCGCTTCATATAATAAAATGTGTAAACCTAGAGAAGGCAGCCATTCTTCACCACGAATCACGTGGGAAATTTCCATTTCGTGGTCATCGATGATATTGGCAAAATGGTAAGTCGGCATTCCGTCGTTTTTTACTAAAACTTTATCGTCTAAAGTATTGGTATTTACGGAAGATTTTCCACGGATGATGTCTTCAAGATTTAATGTTCTGTCAACCGGCATTTTGAATCTTACGACATAAGGCGTTTTATTAAGTAAAAGCATTTCAACTTCCTCTTCAGAAAGCGCAATACTGTTTTTCAAACGGTTTCTCGTTTTGTTATCATAAGAAAAAACATCACCTCTTGCTTCATACTCTGCACGGATGGCATCCAATTCTTCAGCCGTATCAAAAGCGATGTAAGCATAATCTGTTTTCAGGATCTGCTCGGTATATCTGTCGTAAATATCTCTTCTTTCCGATTGTCTGTATGGAGCGAATTTTCCTCCTTTTTTAGGACTTTCATCCGCGATGATTCCGCACCATTCCAGAGCTTCCTCGATGTATTCTTCTGCTCCTTCCACATATCTTGCAGTGTCTGTATCTTCTATTCTCAATACAAACTCACCACCCTGGTTTTTAGCAAAAAGATAATCATATAATGCGGTTCTTACGCCTCCTAAATGTAAAGGTCCTGTAGGACTTGGAGCAAAACGTACTCTTACTTTCTCCATTTTAATTAAAATTTTGATGCAAATTTACTCAAAATTATGTGTTTTAAGGAGGTTTAATCTTTTGGTTGTTGGCTTTTTTGTTTTGAATATCTACATTTGTATAAATTAATAAGAAGTAAGTTATGTTAGAAATAGGAGAAAGACCTTGGGGAAAATATTTTGTATTGGCTGATGAGCCGAATTACAAACTGAAAAGAATCGAAGTAAATCCAGGACAAAAACTGTCTTACCAGTATCACCACAAAAGACAGGAACAGTGGACCATCATTGAAGGGGATGCTACCGTAGTGCTGGATGGTAAAGAAATTAACCTGAAATACGGTGAAAGTATTTTCATCCCATTGGGTTCAAAACACAGAATGATGAACCTTTCCGACAAGCCCGTTGTTTTCATCGAAGTACAGACAGGAACGTATTTTGGGGAGGATGATATTGTGAGGATAGAGGATGATTATGATAGAAGTTAAATAATAACATTTTAATAATAATTTTTTAAACAGTAAGAATTCCAGGATTTTTACTGTTTTTTTTATCTTAGATATTTACATTTGTATTTTCTAAGGAAAAATTAGAAACTGGTATGAACATGAGTAATAATATTTCGCTTTTAATAGGATTAAAAAACAATTTAGAATATTCTAAAAGTTGTTATTACTCGATAAGAGAAAACTATCCTGATACGGAAATTGTTTTTGTGAGTTATGGAAGCTCCGACGGAACTCATGAATGGCTGGATTCTTTAAAAGATGAAAACCTGGTTTACTTTTCAGACCCGGAAGAAAAAACTCTTTCTGATACCTATAATAAAGCGATAGAAATTTCTACTAAAGATTATGTTTGTTTTTTACATAACGATATGGTTATTGGTAGAAATTTTTTATCTGAAATCGCTAAAGCATTAGCAAAAAATAATCTTGTTTATTACAAAGTGATTGAGCCTCCAATTTTTGCATCAGACAAAAGGCTTTGGAAAGAAATTCAGGACTTTGGAAGTGATTTTGAAACGTTCAGATTTGAAGATTTTTTCCGATTTGAAAGTGAGCAGAAAAAACAGGAAGGTGCATATACGGAAGATGTGAGCTTTTTTCTGGCTGCCAAAAAAGAACTTTTATTAAAAATAAACGGACTGGATCCGCTTTTTAAGCCCATGTTCTGCGAAGATGACGATCTTATTCTGAGGCTGAGAATGTCGGGAGAAAAAACATTTGTTTGTCCGAACGCCATTGTTTATCATTTTGTAAGCAAAACATCAAGATTTTCTGAAGAATTTCAGAATAAAACAAAAAAAATAGAAGAAAATTCACTTCGTAATTTTATTAGAAAGTGGGGGTTTACGAATCAGTCCAGAACAAAAAAGAAATTGAAGTTTGGTCTTATTCTGGAGAATCCCAGTGATGAAGCTATTAAAGCATTGGAGATATTTGTAGATCATATCTATTCCGATTTCAACGCTGAAAAATATATTAAAGAAGAACAAGAAAATACTTCGTTTGATCTAAAAGAAAAATTCAGGGCTAAAAATGCAGATTTTTCTGATGATATTCTGATAAGATTTGATGCAAAAAAGCTTTCTGAAAAAAATATGTATAGTTTTAGAAATCTTGCAGATATTACAGATGAACTGAAACAATCGAAGAAAAGCATTATAAAAAAGCTTTTCAGCAAACCAAATTCTTTTAAAATTAATAATTTAAAAATTGAAATTTTGAATGATAAATCTTATGAACAACAATTAATTAACAAAAATAATGTTTAATTTCTTAAAGCCAATTACCATTACCTACGGGATAACTGTCTGTAATGAACACCAAGAATTAAGGGTTCTTCTTGATATATTATTGCCGCTGATTGATAAGAAGGATGAGATTCTTATCCTGCGTGATATCACCAATCCGGATCAGAAAGTAGGGGAATTGTTGGATGAATACCAATCAAAAATAAGAGTGATTGAAGCTAAATTGAATGGAGATTTTGCAACTTTCAAAAATAAGCTTATTGAGAACTCAAACTCAAGATATCTTTTCCAAATCGATGCGGATGAATATCCTACGGAATATTTTATCAAGACTTTGAAACCATATTTGAGAAAAGAGAAAAGTGTAGAAGTTTTCTCTGTTCCCAGGATTAATATTGTAGAAGGAATTACAGATGAATATGTAAAAGAAATGGGTTGGGATATGAACGAGGATGGATATATCAACTTCCCGGACTATCAGATGAGAATTCTTAAAAACAACAAAAAGATCTTCTGGAAAAATAAAGTACACGAAATTTTATATGGAAATAAAAATTTTACAGAAGTACCAAAAGATTACAAATTATCATTAATTCATAAGAAGAATTTTGAAAAGCAGAAAAAGCAGAATGATTTTTATGGAACATTAGAAGACTAATAAGAACTAGAATAATAATAGAATGGTAGATTTAGGAATAAGTGTTTTTGGATTTATTAATGGAGAATTTGGCATTGCGGAAGCTACAAGATTGAATTGCAGGTCTATACAATCAGTTGGTATTCCGATGAGCCTGTTTAATTATAACGTGAATACCAATCATAATAATAATGACTTTACTTTTACTGAATTTTCCGAACATGCAGTACACCCCATTAATTTAATTCAGGTTTCTCCATCAGAAGTGCTTCACTTTTTTGAATATTTTGATTATTCTTTATTTAAAGGAAAGTACAATATTCTTTATGTTGCCTGGGAATCGGAAACAATTCCTGAAGATTATATCGTAAATATCAATTTGTTTGATGAGGTTTGGACGCCTTCAGAATATTGCAAGAAATGTCTGGAGAAATTCATCGCATTGCCTATAAAAGTAATTCCGCATCCTATAAATATTGATCTGAAACCGACTGAAGATGAGGATGCTCTGAATTTCTTTACTAAAGATTTTTTTAATTTTTTATTTATATTCGATTACAACAGTTCTATTGAGAGAAAAAATGTGATCAATTTGATAAAAGTTTTTAAAGATACTTTTGATAAATATGAAAATAATGCCTTTTTAACAATTAAAACCTCAAAATCTAACCGTTTTGCCGATGAAAAAGAACAAATTTTACAGGCAATCGGAGATTCAAAAAAAATAAAAATTGTTGAGAAAATATTCGATAAAAATTCTTTAAACTATATTATCAGCAATTGTGACAGTTATATTTCTCTTCATAGATCGGAAGGTTTTGGGTTAACTATGGCTGAAGCAATGTATTTTGGAAAGCCTACAATTGGGACAAATTATTCGGGAAATTTACAGTTTATGAATCATGAAAACAGTTTTCTGATTGATGCTCAAAAAGTTTCTTACGGTTCCGATGATCTTAATTACAGTTCTAATACCATCTGGTCGGAACCATCTTTAGAAAAAGCTTCTGAATATTTAAAGAAAGTATATGAAGGAGAAACAGATGTTAAAATTATTGCTGAGAAAGGTCGTGAAACTATTGCTAATGATTTTTCACTTTCAGGAATTGGTAAGCTGATTAAAAAAAGATGCGAAGAATTGATTTCCGGCGAAAAAATCTCACAAAACAGATCTGGACTTATCAAGTTATATATCGAAAATATTTACCTTAAAAAAGATTTGAGAATTTATAAAAAAAGTAAGCCTATCGAATTTATTTACGGTATCAAAATGTACTTCCGAAAAAGAAAAGAAAAGAAATGAATACAAAAAAGGCGGCTCAATAAGGCCGCCTTTTTTTATCCTTAAATTAAAAATGTAATTATTTTTTACCCTTCATTTTTTTCAAAAAAATATTTACTTTTTTTCTGATTTTATTGTATAAAGTTTTTTCCAGATAATTGACTTTACGAGTAAGTCTATCAATTTCAGCTAAATGAAAAACATTGTCTGCATTGCTACCTCCTGTGTTTTCTTTTTTGCCAAACTGGTCTATAAAAGATAATCTTATTTTAAATAAATTCCCAATCGACTCAATTGAAAAACTTTCACGGATTTGGGCTTCTGCATTATTTTTTATATTATCTAAAGCATTAAAATTGTCTTTAATATATTTCAACTTTTCAACAGCATCTTCAATATTAGGTCTTGCCAAAGTTAACCCTTCCGCAATTAATCCTTTTGTATTAGAGGTTTTGATGAAGTCATACTGAATAAGGAAACTGTTGTTTACATTCATAAAATCAAGATTTCCGGAATAGCCTGTTCCCACCACCACTTTTCCGTACGACATAGCTTCAGCCATAGTTAACCCAAAACCTTCAGAGCCATGAAGAGAAATAAGAACATCCGACTTCTGAATTAATGAATGGAGCTTTTCTTTAGAAAAATGTTCATTAATAATGATTATGTTTGGTATATTATTATATTTTTCTAAAGCTTTTTGAGCATCCTTGCTTCTTTCCAGATTGTGTGTTTTTACAATTAAAACACTTTCAGGATCATTGTTAAAAACTTTAATAAAAGACTCAATAGTAGCCTCCGGATTTTTTCTGATGGTTGTACTTAGAGAATCGAAAATCGTAACATATACTTTAGAATTTGGTTTAATTTGGTATGTATTAAAATCAAATTCTTCCGATGTTGCCATTTTTTGGATAGGGTGGGAGAATCTCATGACCGGAATTCCCGTATATTTTGTAAAAATGTTGACACAGAAATCACTTGGAACCCATAATTCATCAAAAATATTTAAAAAATCAACCGTTTTATCAGAAACTTCCGGAAATTCCCAAGCCCAATAAACGATATTGTAATGTCCGGCAAGGTTAATATCCTGATTTTTCGAAAAAAATTCATGGGTAACATTACTGTTGATGTGAAAAATATTAATGTAGGACTGAAATTCCGGTTCGGTTTCACTTTTTATTTTTTCAAGCGTGTCACTTGAGTAGTTAATTCTATTTACTTGTATGCCAGCGCTCTCCATAGCAATAGCATTTAGACGTGTTGCTTCGGCAATTCCGAAATTCCCGTCAAAAAAACCATGATAATTTATACTCAACTGCATCGCTTACAATGTTTTAAGTTTTTCTTTTACTTCTTCCGGAGAAAACGCTCTCAGGCTGTCTACCGAATTTTTGCTTAATGTATCCCAAAGTTCTTCATTATTATTCAATTGTAGAATGGCTTCTGCAAAAGTTTTTTCGTCATTGGCAATCAATACATTTTTTTTGTCGGCCAGTTTCATTCCTTCAGCACCAATATCTGTGGTGACAACAGGGAAAAAATACTCAAAAGCCTGGCCTATTTTTCCTTTGACACCAGCCCCGAATCTCAACGGAGCGACCATGATTTTAGAATTCATAAAATGATCTTCAATACTTTCTACAAACCCTAAAAATCTGAATTTAGGATATAGTTTGATATCTAATTTATCGGCAACATTTCCAATCACACTTACCTCCAAATCAGGATTTTCTTTCCAGACAAGGGGCATTATCTTTTCATACAGAAATTTTACCGCATCAATATTCGGTTCGTGAATGGATCCGATAAAAATAATTCCTTTACTGTCTCTGAAATTTTTTCGTTCGGAAATATCAATTTTAGGATAATGTATATTTGAGATCGTGATGATTTTATTCTTGTCGGCATATTCGCTCATGATCTCTTTTTCCTTATCCGAAATGGCAATAATATAATCGAGTTGAGGAGCAATCACTGTTTCCAGACGGAAAAAATGCGTATACTTTCTCTTTAAAGAAATACGGTTCGGCTCAAGCTCAATAGCTCTTTTGTACCGTAGAAAGTGAATATCTACCATATCGTAAATGAATTTTGTACGAGGCAGAATATTTTTCATTTTTTTATAGAATAAATTCAAAGCAAGAGGACCATTGAACCATACATAATCTATATTTTTAAAAGATTTAAGAAAATCATAGATATTTTTGTACATGTTATTTTCTACAAAAACGATGACATTATGTTGCTGGTAAAATTTTACATATGAGTCGTCTTCAAAAACATTAGGGGCAAACAAAATGCAGTTATAACCCAATTCTTTATAGATTAAAATAATTTCTTTAAGTCTGTTGGATCCGGAATCTTTATCGTGAGTGGGAAAATCTCTGGAAGCAAAAAGGATGGTCTTTTTTGTGGGATCGTACAAATGAATATTAACGATATCCCTGGTTTTAAGATCTTTGAGCTTTTTTTTTCTTTTAAAGTGTTTTTTTATTTTTTTTAAAATTCCCATCCCTTAGTGTTTATTGTTCAATTCAAAAACTTTGTTTACCCAGCTGTCCAGCGTATATCTGTAATAGATTTCTTCAGGAATTTTTTCGTAGGGTGTTTCAAAGAAAGATTTGTCAAGATTACTAATATTTTCGTTTAAAATCAAAATATTATTGGGATTGTAAAAATCATAGCTTTTAATGGCTTCATTATCAGTAATGATTTTCTTTTCAAGTGACATCGCTTCAAAAACTCGGAAGCTTAATCCGTACTGGCCTTCACGCATCAAATCCAGAAGTACTTTAGAATTTTTGTAGTAGGACGGTAGATCGTCGTGCGGAATTTTTTTTATGCTGAAAATTAAAAACAGATTTTCAGGAACTTTAATAAAAATATTGGTCAGCTGATGTTTCCACGATTTTTTTCCGATGACCATGATCTGGAATTTCAGACCGAGAGCCAGAAGTTTTTTTGCTAATTTCTTTATAAGCGAAACTCTGCGGTTGTCATAAGAAGTGATGTAGAAAAGATCCATCTGCGGATTTTGCTGCTCCTTAGGTGTGAAAGGAAGATAAATATAGTTGGTGATTTTTTCGAAGCCGTGTTTTTCAACATCAATGATGTCAAAAGATAAAATCTTATCAAAAAGATGAAGTCTTCCTTCTACAGGTACTCTTTCGAGGTTGTCGTAAAGGTAGGTGATAAGTCTGTCGGTATATTTTCTGATTTTTTCAAGCGTGGCAATATCGAAAGTATCCGGATTTAAGACCAGAATCTGATCCTGATGTCCTAGTTTTTCCAAAGAATCAAGAACGTATTTTTGTCTTTTTTCTTTTTTTAAATTTTTGCTTAAGAAAGTTTTGCTTAAAGCATTGACGGCCCTTTCATTAAAATTAGAATGAGTAACGGTACTGATTTTTATATGATGCGCATCAATACCGCGTTGGCATAATGTTTCAACAATATACTTATCGTAATCCCAGAAATCATAACTAATGATACAGATCTTCATTCAACTAATTTTGCTCTTTTTTTAATGATTCATATGTTTCAAAAACACTCAATGATTGCAAATAAGAAAGCTGGTATCCTTCTTTCCCGTCCAAAATCCCAAGTCTTATTACATATGCTTTAAAAAATTTAAAAGCTGTTTTAAAATATTGAATTAAAATATTGAACTTTTTTCCCTTTGCAGCCAATTCTTTCCCCTTTAAAATTCCGTAATGGATCATCTTTTTCCGATAAGATTCATAATCCGAGACAGAGTAATGAAGGAGTTTGTTTTTTAAAATCCCAATAGTTCCGTTTACTTCCAGTGTTTCATGTACTTTCTTTCCGGCAGTATATCTTGCCTTCGATTTTCTGAAAAGCCTGAAATTTTTATCAGACTGAGTTCCGGAAAAGTGGATCGGTTTGTCGGCAAAAAAGAATTTCCTGTAAAAATAATAGGCATCTTTTTTCTCGGGTTTATTTAGTTCTTCAATAATTTCTTCTCTTAATTTGGGAGTTATCCTCTCGTCTCCGTCAAGGAATAAAACCCAATCGTTTTTTGCAGCGTCCAAAGCCAGGTTTCTCTGTTTTGTAAAGTCTTCAAAGGTATTCTGAATCACTTTTACATTTGGAAAGCTTTCTGCAATTTCTACAGTTTTGTCTGTACTGAATGAGTCTACTACGATTATTTCATCGCAGAAATCAAAACACTCCAGAACTTCCTGCATATTTTTTTCCTCATTATGTGTTATGATTAAACCACTTATATTCATCATAACGTTTTTATACAGTTTAGAAGTATAAAATATCTATCTAAAACAATTTTAATCTTCCAAAGATAAGTTTTAATTTGAATTTTCTTAACGAATCTTTGCCTTTTATGTCTATCCTACAAAGCTCATAAGGATTTTTTGTAGGAAAATAATTCACTTTATTACCAATTCTTACAGCAAAATCAATTCCTAAACTCTCAAAAGCTGAAAAAACTTCTTCTTTTTTGGGGCTTTTCTTAGGATATTTCCCGTATGGATAGCACAGAACCTTCGAGTAAGGAATCTTTTCATTATCCAAGATTAACATATTGGTCTTCAGGTCGCTTGCAATACATTCTGTGGAAAGATGTCTGAAGTTTTCATGAGCATGGCTGTGAAGAGCAATTTCGAAATGTTTTTTATCTAAATTTCTAATGTCTTCAAAACCCATCATTTCATAGTTTTTATACCCTTCCTGAATAAATTTTGTCGGGATAAAAATCGTGGCTTTCAGATTGTATTTTTCCAGCAGTGACGGCAAATACTCAAAGTTATTCTTGTATCCGTCGTCAAAGGTAAGAATAATGCTCTTTTTTCCCAAGGTGTTGAGTTCAGAAAAGAACCTTGTCTTGTATTTTTTTTTATTTAAATACTCAAAT
This sequence comes from Chryseobacterium wanjuense, assembly GCF_900111495.1. Lineage (NCBI taxonomy): Bacteria > Pseudomonadati > Bacteroidota > Flavobacteriia > Flavobacteriales > Weeksellaceae > Chryseobacterium > Chryseobacterium wanjuense. The sequence goes on from NZ_FOIU01000004.1 coordinate 94,219, forward strand.
TGCTGTTCAAGTTGCTTCAGGCTTACCGTAAGATTTTCATGCGTTTCTTTTTTTACCTGATGATACATCAGGATAATCAGTCTGTTTTTAGGAAAGGCAAAAAGATACAGCCGGAAATGAAAAACACAGAAAAAAATTAATAAAAGTAAAATAAGAAGTGGAATCATATTACTTTATTGTGTGTTTTCAATTTCTCTTAACCTGATTTTTTCATACAGCTTAATATATTTCAAAAAAGTATAATAAGACATGGTTTTTGCGATGTAGTATCCCGGAAATCCGTCCATAAAGCCCAATTTAAAAATAAAAACTTTAATAAACTCATAGATAGGACTTACAATGATTTTGAACCGCTTGATTTTCTTTCCACGTTCGAACATTTTTTCTGCCATCAAATCAGAATATTTATTGATTTTTGTGATATGATGCTGGATACTTTTGTATGTGTAATGATTGAGTGTTCCGCCTAAAATTCCTGATTTTTTATTGGTAATTAAATACTCATGAACTTTATCGTTGGAGTATCTCGCACAATCTTTCCTGAAAAGCCGTTCGCGGTAAACATTTCCCCAACCTCCGAATTTTATTAAGTGAATCCCTAGATGGTTGTTAAATTTCGTTTTATAAACGCTGAATTCCGGATGATCCGAAGAAGTAATTTTTTTGATTGAATTTTTCAGATCTTCATCAGGAACTTCATCCGCATCCAGAAACAGGATCCATTCATGAGAACATAAATCAAGGGCATGGTTTTTTTGTTCACCATACCCGTTGAATTTTCTCTCAAAGAATTTTACTTGAGGATATTTTTGAGTGCAAATCTCTTTGGTCTTATCGGTTGAAAAACTATCAACGATTACAATTTCATCTACTGTGTTTTTGAGTGAGTCTAATAATCTTACAATATTTTCTTCTTCATTGTAAGTAATGACTGCGAGTGAAAGTGGCATTTGTGTTTAAAATTCTAATAAGGTTTTTTCGATTATTCTGACGCAGTCTAAAAGCTGCTCTTCAGTAATTACCAAAGGTGGTGCCAATCTGATAATATTACCGTGAGTTGGTTTGGCCAAAAGTCCGTTTTCCTTCAATTTTAAACAAAGATTCCACGCTGTAGAGCTGTCTGGAGTGTCGTTGATTAAAATTGCATTTAATAAACCTTTTCCTCTAACTTTTGTAATTAAATCTGTCTTTTCGATTATTTTTTCGATTTCCGCTCTGAATAATTTCCCTAATTCTTCCGCTCTCTCAGATAATTTTTCTTCCTCAACAACATCTAAAGCAGCCACCGCCACCGCACAGGCAATCGGATTTCCACCGAAAGTAGAACCGTGTTGTCCGGGCTTAATGACATTCATGATCTCATTATTGGCCAAAACAGCTGAAACAGGATACATTCCGCCGGAAAGTGCTTTTCCTAAAATTAAAATATCAGGCTGCACATCTTCGTGGTGACACGCGATCAGTTTCCCTGTTCTTGCAATTCCTGTCTGAACTTCATCTGCGATGAAGAGAACGTTGTGTTTTTTACACAATTCAGAAGCGTTTTTCAAAAATCCATCATTCGGAACGTAAACTCCGGCTTCCCCCTGAATAGGTTCAACCAAAAATGCGGCGATATTTCCGGCTTCTCTGTTTAAAACTTCTTCTAAAGCGGCAATATCATTGTAAGGAATTTTAATAAATCCAGGCGTGAAAGGCCCGTAATTCTGGTTGGCATCAGGATCATTGGAGAAAGAAACAATCGTCGTTGTTCTTCCATGAAAATTATTTTCACAAACGATGATCTTCGCTGCGTTTTCAGAAATACCTTTTACTTCGTAGCTCCATTTTCTGGCTAATTTTACCGCTGTTTCCACCGCCTCAGCACCGGAATTCATGGGTAAAACTTTATCAAAACCAAATAAAGTCGTGATTTTTTGTTCGTATTCGCCCAATTTCGAATTGTAAAAAGCTCTTGATGTTAATGCTAATTTTTTAGCCTGTTCTACTAAAGCATTTACAATTTTCGGGTGAGAATGTCCCTGATTCACAGCAGAATATGCTGAAAGAAAATCATAATATTTCTTGCCTTCTACATCCCAAACAAAAACGCCTTCTCCTTTGTCTAAAACAACCGGAAGAGGGTGGTAGTTGTGAGCGCCGAATTTGTCTTCAAGGTCAATGAAATACTGTGAGTTTTTTGCTGTTTCTACTGTTGACATAAATTTTGGTTTTCCACAAATTTAAACATTATAAATGAGATCGATAAACAGAAACGGGATACTGAAAAATGACCGGTTTGAAGTACTTTTAAGGCTGAAGGAAAAGTGTATCAGAAAATATTGCTCTTACAAATTCTATGTTGTAGTTATTCTATCTTTAAAAAAGTTTTATTTAATTCAATACTTTTTAAGGGATATTTTTAAAAAATAGCCTTGACAAGGGTGACAGACCCGTTCAATTTTAAAACAAAAAAAACCGCCCCCAAAAAGAGACGGTTCCAAATTTTATTTAAAATAATCTTAATGATTATCGTATTTTCTATCCATTACAAAATCTTCCATGAATTTTGTCGTATAGTTTCCTGCAAGATAATCTTCATTATCCATCAGTTGTCTGTGGAAAGGAATTGTTGTTTTTACTCCTTCAATATAGAATTCTTCCAACGCTCTTCTCATTTTTGCAATAGCCTCATCACGGGTTTGAGCCGTCGTGATCAATTTTGCAATCATAGAGTCGTAGTTAGAAGGAATTGTATAACCGGCATAAACGTGGGTGTCAACTCTTACTCCGTGTCCTCCAGGAATGTTTAATCCTGTGATTTTTCCCGGTGACGGTCTGAAATCTGCGTAAGGATCTTCCGCATTGATTCTACATTCGATAGAATGCAATTTCGGGTAATAGTTGATTCCTGAAATCGGAGTTCCTGCGGCCAAAAGAATTTGCTCTCTGATCAGGTCATAATCAATAACCTGCTCAGTGATCGGGTGCTCCACCTGAATTCTCGTATTCATTTCCATGAAATAGAAATTTCTGTGTTTGTCAACCAAAAATTCGATAGTTCCTACACCTTCATATCCAATGAATTCTGCTGCTTTTACAGCTGCTTCACCCATTTTCTCACGAAGTTCATCTGTCATGAAAGGAGAAGGCGTTTCTTCCGTTAATTTCTGATTTCTTCTCTGAACTGAACAGTCTCTTTCCGAAAGGTGGCAAGCTTTACCATATTGATCACCTGCAACCTGAATTTCGATATGTCTAGGCTCTTCGATCAGTTTTTCCATGTACATACCTCCGTTTCCGAATGCAGCCACAGCTTCCTGAATTGCAGATTCCCAGTGGTCTTTCAGATCTTCAGCTTTCCAGACAGCTCTCATTCCTTTTCCACCACCACCTGCTGTAGCTTTGATCATTACCGGATAACCGATTTCTTCTGCTGTTGTAGCAGCAATTTCATAAGATTCGATCAAGCCGTCAGAACCTGGTACACATGGTACGCCTGCAGCTTTCATCGTAGCTTTAGCATTCGCTTTATCTCCCATTTTTTCAATTTGTTCGGGAGAAGCACCAATGAATTTGATGCCGTTTTTCTGGCAAATTCTTGAGAAATTAGCATTTTCAGATAAGAATCCGTAACCTGGGTGAATGGCGTCAGCGTTTGTAATTTCCGCCGCAGCAATAATGTTAGGAATTTTAAGATATGAGTCTTTACTCATCGCAGGACCAATACAAACAGCCTCGTCAGCAAATCTTACATGAAGACTGTCTTTGTCGGCAGTAGAGTATACTGCTACAGTTTTGATTCCCATTTCTTTGCAAGTACGTAAAATACGCATTGCAATTTCGCCACGATTGGCAATTAATATTTTTTTGAACATAACTTTAATTAGGTAATTAGATGATTAGGTAATTAGATAATGAGTGTGAAACTTAAAAGTTAGCTATCTAACTTCTAATTTCTAACTTCTAACTTCTAACTAAATTATGATGGATCTACTAAGAATAATGGCTGGTCGTATTCTACAGGTGTAGCATCATCCACTAAAATCTTAACGATTTTTCCGCTTACTTCAGATTCTATCTGGTTGAATAATTTCATTGCCTCGATTACACAAACTGTTTTACCGATAGAAACTTCATCACCAACATTTACGAATACATCTTTATCAGGAGATGGTTTTCTGTAGAAAGTTCCGATCATTGGAGATTTGATCGCGATATATTTGCTGTCATCAGACGCAGCTTCAGCTTTTTCAGCAGGAGTGGCAGCGGGAGCAGCAACAGGCGCTGGAGCAGCTACTTGTTGAGGAGCAGTGTGGTATACTGCAGGTTGAGCATAAGCAACTTCGCTTCCAGCTAATGGAGTTTTAATAGTGATTTCGAAATCTTTAGTTTTGTACTTCACTTCAGAAACCTCTGCCTTAGATACAAACTTGATAAGATTTTGTATGTCTTTAATGTCCATAAATTTGATATTTGATTTTGTCCCAAAGATACCAAAAAAAGACAAAAAACAACAAAAAACCGCCAAATTTTATCAAAATTGGGCGGTTTTTGTATTAAAATGAGGCTTTTTCGATGAAAAGCGACTCTTAGTTTTCTTCAGTAGCAGCTACTTCTTTTTCCAATACTACTTTTCCTCTGTAGTATAGTTTTCCTTCATGCCAGTGAGCTCTGTGATATAGGTGAAGCTCTCCTGTTGTTGCATCTTTAGCCAATTGAGGAACTACAGCTTTATAGTGAGTTCTTCTCTTATCTCTTCTTGTAGACGATTGTCTTCTCTTTGGATGTGCCATTTTCTAATAACTTTTTTAATTGATGAGCGATGAGATTCATCATCTCATCATTAAACTATTTAATTTTTATCTTTTAATTTTCTTAATGCTTCCCATCTGGGATCGCCTTTGGGTTCTTCCTCTTCCTCAACTTCCTTCGGACTGAATTTTTCAAGAATCTGCAGATCTTCGTCGCTTACGTTCGGTGATATTTTTTTCATGGGAATGGAAAGCATCACGTTTTCGTAAATCAGTTGTGCTACGTTGAAAGCATGGTCGCTGGTAGGAATGGTGATTACATCTTCTTCACTGTCGTCGTATTCTTCACCAAATTTTACCAAAACCTTGATCTGATTTTCAATAGGATGGTCGAAATTTTCATTTGTAATATCACAAACCAATTCTACCAATCCATGAATTTTTATTTCAAACTCTAAAAAAGTAGAGTGTTTATGTAAAAAAACATCTACTACAATTCTAGGATTTGTAAATTCCTGTTCAGTGTCAAATAATTGAAAGAACTCTTTATCTATCTCAAACCTGAACTCGTGCTTGCCGGTTTTCAGCCCGGAAAAGCTTACGTCGTAGTTTCTTAACTTGTCCATAAAATGAGTGTGCAAAAATATGCAATTTTTTTATAATAACAAATAAATTCTCCAACAAATTACTTTAAAATATATTTTAAAGATTTAAGGTTCAATTTCCTCTGGTAGATCTTCGTCTATTCCGTTATCCACAACCATTTTTCTAGGTTGCAGGCGGTTGCTCATAAGATCATTGTATTCACTTCTGTTTTTAAAAATTTTAATAGCAGTGAAAATTGCTTCGGTAAAACTCTGCTCATCGGCAAGGTTTTTTCCTGCAATGTCGTACGCAACTCCGTGGTCGGGAGAAGTCCTGATAAATGGAAGTCCGGCTGTATAATTTACGCCTTCTTCATAAGCCAATGTTTTAAACGGAGCCAGACCCTGGTCATGGTACATCGCTAAAACAGCATCAAAACTTTTGTATTTATTCGGCTGAAAAAAGCTGTCCGCCGGAAAAGGCCCGAAAGCCAGAATTCCGTTGTCGGAAAGTTCTTTGATCGCCGGAGAAATAATTTCAATTTCTTCATTTCCGATTACGCCGCCGTCTCCGGAATGCGGATTTAGTCCTAAAACAGCAATCTTAGGTTTAGAAATATTAAAATCTTCAATTAAAGTCTGGTTTAAAACTCTTATCTGCTTTTTGATTTTTTCTTTGGAAATGTTTTCAGCAACCTGTGCAATTGGGATGTGATGCGTTAAAACAGCAACTTTTAAATCTTCCGTTACCAGGAACATTAATCCTTTTTTACTGAATTTTTCTTCAAAATATCCTGTATGACCGGCATGTTTGAAGCCCATCTTCATCATTTCATCTTTGTTGATCGGGGCTGTTACCAAAACATCAATTTCACCTTTCATTAAAGCTTCCGTTGCTGCTTCCAGAGAAGCGATCGCCATATTGGTAGATTCTTCGGTAGGAGTCCCCAATTCTACGGTGACGTTGTCTTTTACAAGGTTCACCATATTCAGTTTTCCTCCCTGAGCCTGAGAAGGTTCATTGATGTAATTGAAATTAAGATTAAGCTTGAAAATATTTTTCTGATAGGTAAATAATTTTCCCGAACCAAAAATTACCGGAGTAAAAAAATCCGTGATGTTTTTGTCTTTCAGAGACTTCATGATGATTTCGGGACCGATGCCGTTGAAATCTCCGATTGAAATTCCTACTCGTACTTTATGGTTTTTTGGGCTCATTTTGATTATCTTTGAACATTATAATTTACAAATTTAGCAAAAAATAATATGTTCACAGGAATAATTGAAGCTGTAGGAGTTATTGAGAGAATAGAAACCAACGGAAGCAATATAGATTTTACCCTTACTTGCCCTTTTACGAACGAATTAAAAATAGATCAGAGCCTTGCTCATAACGGCTGTTGTCTTACGGTTGTAAAAATTAAAGGCGACAAATATGTGGTAACTGCCATTAATGAAACTTTAGAAAAAACCAATCTCGGAAAATGGGAAGTAGGAACAGTGGTAAACCTTGAGCGTTGCATGAAGATGGACGGGAGATTAGACGGGCACATCGTACAAGGTCATGTTGATAAAACGGGTGAAGTGGTAAGTATCGAAAATAAAGACGGAAGTTATTTTATTACCATGAAATATGAAGATAACGGAAGTTTTGTGACCGTTCCTCAAGGTTCTATTACGGTAAACGGAATCAGTTTAACAGTGGCAAAAAGTGAGGATACACAGTTCTCGGTGGCAATTATCCCGTATACTTGGGAATTTACAAATATGAAATATTTAAAGGTAGGAGATAAAGTTAACCTGGAATTTGATATAATTGGTAAGTATATTGCTAGGTTAATAAAAAAACAGAATGTCAATTAATATGTACAAAGGATATAGCCTAAGAAACCGGGTATTTTTCGGTTTCCTGCTGGTATGTCTTTTAAGTGTCGTAGCTTCTTCGCTGGTTCCTTATTTTGTTTTAAAGGAAAATTCTGTGCAGCAGAGTGAGATTGATATGCAGGGGAAAACCGGAGCTGTAATACGATATCTCGACTATGCCGTAAGCAGAACCCGTGTGGAAACCAATGATCTGAAAACAGTTTTGGAAAATAAAATTTTCGAAATTGCAGATATCAATCAGCACGACATTATATTATATGACCTTAAAGGAAATTATCTTCTTTCCAACAAGGAAGAAAGTCTGGTAGAGCAGAAGGCGATTCCTATTAATATTGTCAATAAAATTCTGGCAACCAATGCTAGAGTAGATATTAAAGGATATGATGCTTCTAAAGATTCTGTGCTTACTTCTTCCTATTTACTTTTAAAAAACAATGATCTTGAGCCGATCGCGATAGTCTATATTCCACTTTATCATAATGAATCTGCTTATTTTGAGGTACTTCATGTATATGTAAAATATATTGTGCTAGTGGATATTCTGTTAATTTTATTCAGTATTTGGATAAGCTGGATAATGTCTAACAGTTTAGCGAAAAATATTACCAAATTTTCCGACATGATCACGCGTATCACTTTGTTTGAAAATGAAATGCGACCCATCAGATATTATAAAAATGATGAGTTAAATGCTTTGGCAAGAGCCTACAACAGGATGATTCTTCAGATTCAGGATCAAAAGGAAAGGCTTCGTTTCAAGGCATCGGAGGAAGCCTGGAGAGAAATGGCCAAACAGGTGGCGCATGAGGTGAAAAACCCTTTAACACCAATGAAATTGACCATCCAGAATTTTGAAAGAAAATTCGATCCGAAAGATCCAAACATCGGGGAAAGAGTTAAACAAATGAGTAAAACAATGGTAGATCAGATCGATTTGATTGCCACGGTGGCCTCTGCTTTCTCAGAATTTGCCAAACTTCCAGAAAAAAATAATGAAGTCATTAATTTGAATAATGAAGTGGAAGACGTCTTGCGTGTTTTCAATGACGACAGTATTTTCATGCATTCCAACAAAAGCAATATCATGATCAATATGGATAGAATTTATCTGTCCAGGATTATCACCAATCTCGTTACCAATGCAAAACAGGCAGAAAGCGATGAAAGGAAATTAATTATTAATGTAGATGTGGAACAGCACCAGAGAAGAGTGATGATTTCCGTTCAGGACAACGGTATTGGTATTGCTGACAATATGTATGAAAGGATTTTTGAACCTAATTTCACGTCCAAAAACAGTGGAATGGGGCTTGGCTTATCGATGGTGAGAAAGATGGTGGAAGATTACAAAGGCGAGATTACCGTAAAATCGGAGCTCGGAAAAGGTTCAACATTCACCATTACTTTGCCGACGAATTTATAGTGAAACCTTTTACATTTAAACAATTCCAGATTCAACAATCAAAAAACGTCTTCCGTGTAGGAACCGACGGTGTTTTGTTGGGTTCTTTAGCGAGTGTCGACAATGTTTCCAACGTTCTGGAAGTAGGAACAGGAACGGGTTTGATTTCATTAATGCTGGCTCAGCGAAATCCAGATGCAGAATTTTTAGGAATTGATATTAATGAAGAAGCTGCAAATCTCACTGCAATTAATTTTAATAATTCTCCTTTTACAGTAAGGTTGAAAAATATCCTCCAGGATTTTAAAAATTTTAAAACAGAAGAAAAATTTGATTTAATCGTATCAAATCCGCCTTATTTTGAAGCATCAGATTCTGAAAAAGATAAAATTGCGCGGCAAACCATTGAGCTTAATTTTAAACAGTTGATCTCAAAGTCCTCAACATTGCTTTCTGAAAATGGAATTTTTTCCGTAATTATTCCTGTTGAAGCCGGAGATGATTTTATTGAAATTGCTAAAGAAAATCAATTGTTTTTAATCCGGAAAATCAACATTAAAGGAATCGAAAATTCAAAAACAAAAAGACTGATTCTGGAATTTTCTTTATCTGAGAAAAGCCTTGAAGAATCTGAATTTACCATAGAAAAAAGTCCGAGACAATACTCGGACCAATATATTGCACTCACGAAGGAGTTTCATATTTTTAAACATAATTAACCTTGAAAATAGATGAGAAAACTATATTTATTTATATTTTTTATTGCATTTAATATTTGTTTTGCACAACAAATAACATACTTTGATAAGAATTGGAAAGAAACTTCCAAAGAAAAAGCTTCTTATTACAGAGAAGTTTCAAATGAGGGAAAATTAATGCGAATTAAAGACTTTTTTATCAGCGGGAAATTGCAGATGGAAGGTCTTGCCAGTAAAATTGAAAATGGAGATGAGGTTTTTGAAGGAGAAGTGAAGTGGTATTTCGAGAATGGAAAGGTAGAAAAAAGCAGCATTTTTAAAAATGGAACTCAGATAGGACTGCAAAAAGAATTTGATGCCGACGGAAAGCTTGTTGAAGAAGATTTATCAAATGAAAAAGGAAATGTTTATACAAGAAAATATAAGTATAAAAGTGAAACCCAGCCTTTCAATGTTTTTACGGAATGGAAAGATGACACTATTACAGAAACCGAATATGATAATGATATTAAACTTATTAGAAGAGTCTATAAAGGTGATGGCAATTATGAGTATTACGATGAAAAAGGTGCTTTGATCGGAAAATTAAATGATGATTATGTCGACGGGAAATCAGGAATTGAGGTTATTTATTTTTATAATCCGATGAAAGTAAGAACGATTATAGAATATGAAAAAGGCAAGTATAAAGTAATTAAAAATTATTTTCCTGATAAAAAATTAGAAAGCGAAATTATAACTGCTGGAACATCAGGAACGTTGAAAAAATTTGACCGCCAAGGAAAACTGCTTTCCAGTGCAAAGGTTGAGGTTGACGAACAAAAAAATATCACCCCCATTGAAGGAACTTATATATCCGAAGATTTTACAGATGAAACGGGAAATAAAAGCTATATTTCAGTGATTGCAGAATATAAAGCGGGAGAAGTAATTACCAGAAAAATATTCTACGAAAACGGGAAATTGAAAAATGATGAAAGTCAGGAAAAGGTAACCCATTACGCTCCCGATGGTAGTTTAAAATATACGATGATCTATAAGAATGGAGAACCTTTTGACGGAACGGAGATCATAGAAGATGCCAAATTATTTGAATTTAAAAATGGAAAGATGATTTCATTTAGAATTTATCTGAATGATATGAAAACTCTGGCATTAGAAAATATTTTCAATCCAAAAACACAAATGTATGAACAGAAAATATTTGATGAAAACTCCGATTATAAGCAAATTAAATTTGTTACGATAACAAAAGAAGCCGATTCTTACAAAACACAGGCAGAAATTATTACTTATCAAAACGGACAGCCGGTTGCGAAGGCAGTCGTGAAAAATGAAGTCCTGGAAAGCGGCAAGGTTATTTTCTTCTATCCTGACAAAAAGAAAACGATCTTTGAAACCAAAGATGGCTCTTCAACGCAGGTTACGAGTTATAATGAAAATGGAGATATGACAAGAAACACGAATTATCCTGTGAAAAATGTTGACGATTATGAAATTCCCAAGATAAATGAAGGTTTTCTTCTTGGGAATGATCTTACGCTTCCTACCGTCACTTCAAAACCCAAAGTTTTATATAATGAATAAAACATAAAAAAAGGATACAAAATTTGTATCCTTTTTTATTTATTTTAATTTAGAAATTATTCAAACAATTCCGCTGTATCCAACACAGATACTTTTCCGTCTTCACATCTGATGGCTTCTCCCGGGAAGTTCTGGATCATGTGATAATCGTGTGTTGCCATTACTACCGCAGCGCCATTTTCCAGGGCAACCTGCTTCAATAATGTCATGATTTCGTTGGATGTTTCCGGGTCAAGATTTCCCGTTGGCTCATCCGCAAGGATAAGATCAGGGTGATTCAGTAGAGCTCTTGCAATCGCCACACGTTGCTGCTCACCTCCTGAAAGCTCGTGAGGCATTTTGTGCTTTTTGCTCTTCATATTTACGCTTCCCAAAACCTCATTGATACGGTCTTCCATTTTTACTTTATCGCTCCAGCCCGTTGCTTCAAGAACGAATTTCAAATTTTTCTCCACCGTTCTGTCAGAAAGCAATTGGAAATCCTGGAAAACAATTCCCAGTTTTCTTCTCAGGTTCGGAATGTCTGAAGTTTTCATTTTCTCCAGATCAAAACCTACCACCGCACCATGTCCTGCAGCTAACGGAATATGCCCGTACAAAGTTTTTAGAAGCGAGCTTTTTCCGGAACCTGTTTTTCCGATAAGATAGCAAAATCTGCCTTTCTTGATATTAAGATTCACATCAGAAAGAACCGTGAAATTTTTTTGCGCAATCTTGGCATGCTGTAGACTTATGATATTATCTCCGGCAATATTTGTATGTGGCATAATTCAGTTTTATAGTACTATTTCTAAAATATTTTTTCAGATTTTAAAAATAGGAAAAAGAAGAGTATAGAACCTAAATTTTAGTAAATTTTAACAAACAAAAAATGCCTGAAAATCTTATTTTCAAGCATGATTTGTATATGATAATATCGAAATTATCTCTTAGCGCGTGATGCACTTACAGTTAATCTCTTTCTGCCTTTAGCTCTTCTTGCAGCCAAAACTCTTCTTCCATTTGGCGTAGACATTCTTTCTCTGAAACCGTGTTTGTTTCTTCTCTTTCTTTCTGATGGCTGGAATGTTCTTTTACTCATTACTATATGTTTAAATCGTAATTATCTATTAATTTTCAGGTTGCAAAGATATAGATTTTTTTAAAAGTTACAAACTTTAATGCTCTTTTTTTCGAAATTTTAATCTGTTTTTTTACCGGTCATTTATAAAACCCGATTCCTAAACGAATTTTTATATAATCAAAAATAATGTTAATGATTTATTTAAAAGCTCTATCTTTGAAGACTCAAATTTAAGAAAAAATAAACACAATGATGTTTACTCCAGCGGAACTATTAGAAATCAAAGCATTACTTACTCCAGAAAACAGAATAGTTATTCTTACCCACTACAATCCTGATGGGGATGCTATTGGTTCCAGCCTTGGTTTAAAACATTATTTAAAAGCAAAAGGAATTTATGCTGAAGTAATTGTTCCGAACGATTTTCCGAAGTTTCTGAAATGGATGCCCGAAGCCAAAAAAGCTCTTATTGCTGAATACAAAAGAAAAGTTGCTTCTGATATTATTAATGAAGCAGATGTTATTTTTTGCCTTGACTTCAATGCGCCTTCAAGAATCGGAATTCTGGGAGATTGGCTGACGAATGCGAGAGGTAAAAAAATCCTTATCGACCATCACCAGCAGCCGGAAAAATTTGATTTTGTGTATTCTGATACGATTATTCCTGCGACTTGCCAGATGATCTATCATTTCATCGAAGCGATGGGTGACGAAAATCTTGTAAATAAGGATATTGCAGAATGTCTTTATACAGGAATTATGACAGATACGGGTGGTTTCCGTTTCCGCTCTACGAGTGCAACGACGCATAGAATTATTGCAAATTTAATCGAACACGGGGCAGATCCTGCCATGATCACTTCCAATACCTGGGACACGAATACCGTTTCGCGTCTTCATTTATTAGCTTTAATTTTAGGAAGAATTGAGGTGGTAAAAGACGGGAAAGTTGCTGTTCTGTACCTTACCAGAGAAGAGCTGAAAGAATATGGCTTCCAGAAAGGAGATACGGAAGGTTTTGTAAACTACGGACTAAGCATTATGGGCGTAAAAATGGCCGCATTTTTCATGGAAGATTTGTATGAAGATTTCATTAAAATTTCTTTCAGAAGCAAGGATGATATGGACGTAAACCAGTTCTCAAGAAAATATTTCAGTGGGGGAGGTCACATCAATGCAGCCGGCGGAAAATCTTACGAATCTTTGCAGGGAACAATTGAAACTTTTAAAGGTAAAATAGAAGGAGAGGAAAGTTTGTAGTTTAGATTGAGGTAAGGTTAAGGTTAAGGTTAAGGTTAAGGTTAAGGTTGCTCGTTTCACTACTCGCAATGACACACTCACAAACCCTAAAACACTCCCACACTCAAAACACGCCCACTCAAGCTCCCCTGGAACACCCTTTATCCTCCAGTTCCTTACAAGTATATTCATACACTTCCTGAAACATGACATCAAAAAACTTTTTGTTGAACAAACTGAATTTCGTCATCTTCGGCGGATCCAGGAAAATATCACATGAGCTTACCTTGGAGTACACAGACTTTGCGATGGCTAAGTGTAAAATCCGGTCAAACTCTTTCATCAAACTCATTTTTTCCAAACTGTCGTAGCTAATGGAATTAACGTGAGAGGCAATCAAAAAATCACATTTATCAATAATAGGTTCGATCGGGAGATTGTCTAAAACCCCGCCGTCCACATATATTTTTTCTCCGATTTTCACCGGAGGAAGCACGAATGGAACGCTTGAGGAGGCCAGTAACGGAGCGAAAAGTTCGCCTTCTGAAAAGAAATCAACAATTCCGTGTGTCATTTCCGTTGCAGCCACATATAATGGGATTTTCAGGATTTTAAAATCGTCTTCAGGAAAATAGTCGGTAAATAGTTTTACAATAAATTTCGAACTAAAAATCCCGTTTTTGGAAAGTTTTAAATAAGACCTGGAAAAAAAAGTTGTCTGTCTTACAATGTCCATCATTTCATCCGGTGTTTTTCCGAAAGAATAAAATGCCCCGATGATAGATCCTGCGCTGGTTCCGGAAATAATATCCGGTCTCAGGTTGTACTCTTCCAAAGCTTTCAGAACCGCAATATGAGCAATTCCGCGCATTCCTCCGCCTGAGAGGGTCAGGCCGATGATCGGTTTCTTTTTTTTGAAAGAGAGGAAATCCAGCATATTAAAAAACTAAATGTTTCGGCATATGATGAAGAAGCTCCGTATTGATGATTTCTGCGCAGATACTTGGTTTTTCCCAATGTCCGTTGTGTCCGCAATCTAATACATAAGATTTGATATTGGTTTTATCAGGAAGATTTTTAATCATCAGTTCGGTTTTTACTGCATTATCGTGTTTTCCGGCAAGAACTAAAATTTTAGCATCAAGATTTTCCAGAACGTGTTTTTTGTCGGTTCTCTCCACCATTCCTTTTACAGAAGCCAAAGCGCCAAGATTATTCGTAGAAAGGGCGACTTCCAGGGCGGTTTCTATTTTTCCTTCCAGAACATCTCTTTCATTAGGATTAAATAAATTCGGTACTCCGGCTCTTACGTAATGGGCAAAAGCGTCTTTTATGATGCGGTAGCTTTTTATACGTTGCTCTTTTTTCTCGGCATCGTCCGGCAAATAAGAAGAGAAAAATAATGTTAAACTTTTCAGATATTCAGGATGTTTTTCAGCAAATCCCAGAGAAATATAGCCTCCCATCGAATGTCCCAGTAAGTGAACTTTTTTCAGATTCTGATCATCCAAAACTTTTTTCACTTCTTCAGCCATCAGTTCCATTGTCTGAACTTCTGCTAAAATCTCCGACTGTCCGTGGCCGGGAAGATCGATTTTTAATAAGGAAAACTTTTCGGAAAGATGAGGTTCCATATCATCCCAAATGGAGAGATTTTCCATAAAGCCATGAAGCAGCACCAAAGTTTCTTTTCCGTTTCCTTTTCTTTCAAAGTTTAGCATAATTTCAAAATTTAAAAGTGGATATCAATATAATCAACAAATCCCGAACCATTTACCTTATCCTGCAGTCTGGAGGTTTTTCCGCCGTCTTTCGACATGAAAGTTTTAGTACCTTGTCTTATATAAATTTTTCCATTTTCATTTTCAGAAATACTTTCAGAAATGCTTCCTGTGAAATTCATATGTTTGTCAGAAACAATTGCTGTGAAACCTTGGATATGGACGTAATCTTTTCCAGATCTTATATCTCCTGAAACATTATAATGGTCGGCTTCTCCATCAATTTTTTTGAAATCAATAAATCCTGATTTTTTAATTAAATTATGCGTGAATTTATGTTTTCCGCTAAAATCTTTAAAATGATTTTTACTTCGGATACTGTCATTTATTTTTGTTCTGGCAGCATTAATGGAATCGATAATTTTTGTGCTGTCGGTTTTGTTTGCTGTCGGATTTGATTCTTTTTTAGAGCAAGAAATCAATAAAGCGATAATAGCAAAGGCGGTTAAAAAGTTTTTCATTTAAAAAAATAAATTATACTCAAAAGTAAATAAAAAAGAGCATTTTAAAAATGCCCTTTCTGTTTTATTTGGTTAATTCTTCATAAACTTTCTTTTCCCAAGGTTTGATGTCGGTAATTCCGTAGCGTTCTTTTTTGGAAATCGCGATGTTATCCAGAATATCTACGAAATTTTTATAGTTTGCATCATCTGTCGGTTCGATGATGATGGTAAAGTTTTCCTTTTTAGGGGCTTTATTATAAGCTTCAGAAATGATTTTAGTAATATTAATCCCACTGAAATTTGTTTCTTTTAAATTACTTGAATTTAAATCTTCTGCAGCTTCTTGATGATAAAACACTCTATTATCTTTCCCTAAAATAAATGTAACCTGATTCTTGGTATCAACTACATGTTTTGGTGGGTGTGGGCTTTTCGCCGGCAATCCCAGATCCATCACATTGGGTTTTGTAAAATTTGTGGTAAACATAAAGAATGTGATCAATAAAAATCCAAGGTCTACCATAGGAGTCATATCTACCCGGATCAGTTTTTTTCTTTGTTTGCTTCCTCCTTGCTTTTCTTGTGCAATTACTTCAGCCATAATAATGATTTTTTAAATGTTAAACAGTTTTTAATAAAATGTGAAAATTCACTATTCGTTTTATGGAATCTATACAAAGTTTGTACCTAATTTTTTAAAATGATATTAATTCTTTATTTTACTTAAAAATTTATTTATAAATAGTGTTAAAATCAGTGCATTAAAAAAGCCTTACCAATTAATTGATAAGGCTTTATACGTTTTATGTGAAAAATTATTTATTCTTTTTATAATAATTAACACCACATTCCAGGAACTTTTTGAAATCCTCTTTCGGCATATATCCTGAAACCGGGGTATTGATTACTTTGCCGTCCGGCGTTACCAAAACATAATGCGGCTGGGAATTATTATTAAAATTCACCTGTTGGAATAAGCTCCATCTGTCACCGATTGTTTTTACCTTTTTCACCTGTCCGTCACCCAGATCGATCTTGGTTTTCTGATCTTCAGGAAGCTCTTCTTTATCGTCCACATACAGAGAAGCCAATACCACATCGTTTTGAAGGATTGGTAAAATATCTGGTTGACTCCAAACAAATTCCTCCATTTTTCTACAGTTTTCACAACCGTATCCTGTGAAGTCGATCAAAATCGGTTTGTCTTCTTTCTTAGCAAGTTCAACAGCTTTGAAGAAATCGTGCTCTGGATGCATGCCTAAGATTCCGTCTTTTTCATCGTGGAAATAGCTGACGTTCAACGGAGGTAAAATTCCGCTTAATAGCTGCAGTTTCGGACGTTCGGAAGGAATCAGTCCCTGAATCAGATAAATCACAAATCCGAATCCTAAAACTCCTAAAATCTTTCTTGCAATAGAAATTTTCGGTTTTTTATCGTCATGCGGAAATCTGATTAATCCAAATAAATATAATGCCAATCCAAGCGCAACGATGATCCATATTGCGATGAAAAGTTCTCTTTTTAAGAAGAAAGTTTTAGAAACCAAATCTGCTTTTGACAAGAATTTTAAAGCTAAAGCCAATTCCACAAAACCTAAAACCACTTTCACCGTATTCATCCACCCTCCGGATTTTGGAAGACTTTGCAAAGCCTGCGGGAATAAGGCCAGTAATCCGAAAACAATCGCCCAAGCCAATCCGAAACCGGCCAAAGCAAATGTAAGCAGCATCGGAACGTTGGCAGATCCTGTCACGGCACTTCCTAATAAACTTCCCAAAATAGGACCTGTACAAGAGAATGAAACGATCACCAGCGTTAAAGCCATGAAGAAAATTCCGATAATTCCACCGGCTTCTTCCGCTTTTGAAGATTTGTTTGCAATTGAGCTTGGTAGCGTAATATCATAATATCCGAAGAAACTTCCCGCGAAGAAAATGAATATGATAAAGAAAGCAATATTCAGCCATACGCTGGTGGAAATTTGGTTGAAAATATTTCCTGCAATCCCGTCAATCAAATGGAACGGAAGACTTAATAAAACAAAAATTAATAGGATGAAAAATCCGTAGATTAATGCATCTCTTTTTCCTTTTGCTTTGTTTTTATTGCCTTTGGTAAAGAACGAAACCGTCAATGGAATCATTGGGAACACGCACGGAGTAAGCAATGCGATCAATCCTCCGATGAAACCTAAAAATAAATATGTCCAGTAATTTTCGTCAACTTTTGTAGAACCGGTTCCGCAATCCGTCAATGGTTTTTGGAAATCAATTGATTGGATTTTCAATTGCTTCGGGTCTAGTTTTGAAGTTTCCGTTACGGTCATTTCTGTTTTCGCAGGGTTTTCTACAACAGTTTCAACAGTTTTTGCAGAATCTTTCGCAGGTTCTGTTTTTTCTTCAGTTGCAGCTTCTTCCGTTGCTCCTTTTGGCGTAACTTTTTGGTTGAATTCTAATGTATTTGGAGCCAGACAAACCCTGTCGTCGCAGGTTTGATAAGTAATCTCGGCCACTACATCTCCTGGTTTTGTTCCGTCTTTTAATTTGAATTTTTGCTTAAATCCTGCTGAATTAGAGTAAAAAATAATTTTTCCTCCAAAAGCTTCGGAAAATTCTTCATGTTTTTTTCCTACTTCCGTAAATTTACCGATCAACTCGATATTTTTCCCGGAAACTTTATATTCTGTTGGGATTCCCGTATCTTCAGGAATATCTTTGGAATAAATATGCCAGCCGCTTTCCATCGTGGCATTCAGCACGGCTTCGTATTGATTGTTTCCTAAATCGTTGATTGTAAATTTAAATTTTACAGGATTTTTGATTTGTGCATTAATTCCTGTTGCTAAAAAAAGCAGAATTAATAAAAACCAGTTTCTAAATTTCATTTTACTTTTCATTAAAAATTTTGAGAATTTTATTTGTTTTCTCATCCCTCGCATTTCTGCGGTCTTGCCTGTAAGGAATAATTCCGAGTACGGAATTTTCACTGTCGGTCAGGATCCATATTTTTTGCCTCGCTAAAATAGATATTTTTTCGTCCCTAAAAAACTTAGCCACTTTCTTTTTCCCCGAAAATCCCAAAGGATAAAATTCGTCACCGTCTTCTTGGCGCCTTAATCGCAGTGGGAAGTGGAGTTTTTCGGCATCAAAGTCCCATTCGAAATTTTTATTGATTTCTTCAATTTCTCCGATAACCTTTCCAAGATTAATATTAATCTGATTTTCAGAAAAGTGAAAATTTTCAATCAGGAGAATTTCGTCTTTTATGTTTTTGTTCTCATTATCAAACGCCCATCTTCCATCTTCTATCTTCGTGCTTATGATTAATTCATCATAATTAACAATCAATTGATAATCTTTTGAAAAAAAAGAACTCCCGTTTTCAGCTTTAAAAATTTTCGCAATTTCCTCTTCTTGGTTAAAACCGTATTTTTTTAAAATTTCAAACTGTACAAAGCGGCTTTCCCGTTCCAGCTTTTCCTTTGATACAATTTTGTGGTACTTGTTAAAAATGGAAATACGATTTTCTATTTCTTCGATCTGTTGATGAACAAAATCCTTTGTCTGATTCAGATAAGAAGAGCTTTTTTTGAAATTCTCCAGAAAATGTTCATTGGTTTCCAACAATTTCGGGACAATTTCGAGCCTGATTTTATTTCTTAAGTAATCACTTTTTTGGTTGGAAAGATCTTCGCGGTATTCAATCTTATTTTCTCTAGCAAACTTGTAGATTTCTTCTTTGGAGAAATGCAGAAGAGGTCTTAAGATTTGATTTTCATTGGCGGGAATTCCACTCAATCCGTTTATTCCGGCTGCCTTGGAAAGATTAATGATGAAAGTTTCCAGTTGGTCGTTCAGATGATGAGCGGTCACCAGAAACTCCAGATTTTCCCTTTCCTGAATTTGCTTAAAAAAACGATACCTTAATTCTCTTGCCCAAAGCTGGATAGAATTTTTCGGTTTCCGGTCTTTCTCAGATACCTCATACAGATGAAATTGAATGTGATTTTTCTCACAGAAATCCTGCACCACGCTTTGATCCAGATCCGAATCCTCACACCGAAGCTTATAATTGATATGCGCCACCTGAAACTCAGCCCCCGAATCCCGTAATCCGTTAAAAAAATGAGCTAAGACCATAGAATCGGCACCTCCGCTCACTGCCAAAAGATAGCGGTGATTTTCAGGAGAATGAATGAGATTTTCTAATTGATTTTTAAAATTTAATGCGTTCAACATTGATGTTGAGAATTTCTTTTATGCAAAGATAATTTATATAATTAAAATGAATTTTCTACCTTTGGTTCGTCTAAAAATGATTATTTATGAAAATTTTTAAAATGTTAGCAGTTTCTGCAATGGTGCTGGGAATGACATCTTGTATCAGCAAAAAGCAATACGACGCATTAAGCTCAAACTACAAGCAATGTATTGAAAACGTAGGAGAAAGACAGAGAGAAATTCAGGATCTGAAGTCTCAAAATTCTGCTTTAACGAGTGAAAATAATTTACTAAAAAGTCAGCATGATGCTTTAAAATCTTCACTTGATGCTTGTTTGTCAAACTCTGGAAAAAGTTCTGCCAATATTGATAAGTTAGTAGGAGAGATCAATGCATCCAATTCTTATATCAAACAATTAATATCAAACAATGCTAAAAATGACAGTTTGAATTTAGCATTATCAAACAAGTTAAAAAGATCTTTGGATAACGTAACTGATGATGATGTACAGGTAAAAGTATTGAAAGGGGTGGTAATGATTTCACTTTCAGACAAAATGTTATATAAAACGGGTGATTACAACGTTTTACCAGCTGCTCAGGAAGTGTTGGGGAAAGTTGCTAAAGTAATCAACGATTATGATAAATATTCTGTATTGATCGAGGGTAACACAGATAATGCACCGTTGGCGTCTGCCAATTTGCCAAGAGACAACTGGGATCTTTCTGCTTTGAGAGGTACGGCTGTTGCTAAAGTTTTACAGACTCAATTCGGGGTTGATCCTGCAAGAATCACAGCAGGTGGACGTTCAGAATACAATCCTAAAGCTACAAACATGAGCGTTTCAGGAAGAGCAGAAAACAGAAGAACGGAAATTATCATCATGCCTAAACTTGATGAATTTATGAAACTGATGGACATCGCGCCAAAAAAATAATTAAAAACATCATTCAATCAATAAAAAATAAATCCCGAAATAATTCGGGATTTATTTTTTTAATCAAATTAATTCTTCTTTTTTCAATAATGAAATAATCCGTTGAAAAAATGAATTGGATATTTTCGGCTTAGTTTTTTCTAAAGAAGAAGCCGCCTTACCTGTCGGTACTGCGGGCTTTTGATTCTCTCTGGTAATTTGTTTTTCCCCTGCATTCATTTTATTTTTTTCTAGTGTTTTTACCCTTCTCTGCAAAGGTAGAGCTATTGTGACACCAAAACATCCGTATTTTTACGGTAATTGATATGGGGTTTTCCCCATTACGCGGAAACTTGGCGTTTATTTGTCTTTTTTCTTAATATTTAAGTAAATTTGAATAACAAAAAATTGTAGAATGAGTTTTTTTGAAGAAAAGAATCCTGAAATGGACAGGTATCTGGAAACACACGCTTCCTCGGAACCTGAAATTCTGAAAAAATTAAGAAGAGAAACTTACCAGAAAACGACGCAGCCTCATATGATTTCGGGATACCAACAGGGGAGATTGCTGACGATAATTTCTCAAATGATGCAGCCGAAAAATATTCTTGAAATCGGAACTTTTACGGGATATGCTACACTTTGTTTAACGGCAGGTTTAGCAAAAGACGGAAAAATTACCACATTGGATGTGAATGAAGATCTAGCGTATTTACCCAAAAAATATTTTGCAGAAAGCGAATATTCCGGGCAGATTGATTTTAAACTTCAGGATGCAAAAGAATTTTTAAAAGAAACCAATGAAATTTTTGATCTGATTTTCATAGATGCGGACAAAGAAAATTATGCTGAATATTTCAGATTAATCAAACCAAGAACAAAATCCGGATCGGTGGTACTATTCGACAACGTGCTCTGGTACGGCAAAGTGTTGGAAGAAAACCCGAAGCAGAAATCGACACAGGTGATTAAGGAATTAAATGATTTGATCGCAAAAGATGATGATTTTGAAAATCTTATTTTACCTTTGCGAGACGGAGTAAATTTTCTTCGCAGAAAATAGAATAAGGCGGAGTGTAAGTTTAAGATTATTGAAAAATTTCTCAGCTTAGCCTCAACCTAAAACTTTTAATATAAATTGATGAATAAAGGAATTTGTATTGTTACAGTAGCGCCCGTTCGTGCAGAAAGCTCGGACAAAGCAGAAATTGTTACGGAAATATTATTTGGAGAAAGTGCAGATATTTTGGAAGTGAATAAAAACTGGACCAAGATAAAAATGCACTACGACGGCTATGAAGGATGGATGGATACGAAACAGATCAAGACTGTAACAGACGAAGAATTGGCAAAACGAAAAGTAACGGTGATTACTGAAGATTTTTCTTCGGTTTTAATGAATGATGGAAAAATTTTACTTTCGATGGGTTCGGAAGTTGAGTTTCCTGCTGTGGCATCAAGAAGAAGTCATGATGTGCGTGAAAGTGTCGCTTTAACGGCTAGAGAATTCCTAAATGTTCCGTATTTATGGGGCGGAAAAAGTTTCTTTGCGGTTGACTGTTCAGGGTTTACACAATTGGTGTATAAAATCCATGATGTAAAATTGCCGAGAGACACTTATCAACAGGCGGAAATAGGAGAGCCATTAACTTTCGTTGAGGAAAGCCAGCCCGGAGACTTAGCGTTTTTTGAAAACGAAGAAGGCAGAATTATCCATGTGGGGATCATGTTGGAGAACCAGAAAATCATTCACGCTTCAGGAAAAGTGAGAATTGATACGTTGGATTCTACAGGGATTTTCAACAAAGAACTGAATAAGCATACTCATAAATTAAGAGTAATAAAAAGTGTATTGTAATTTTTAAAATCGTCTGAAATGGAGAATATTTTCCTCATCATATTTGATGTTTTTAATTTTGGATTACTTGTTTTTTTGTGGCAGTTTACAATAAGAAACTATAAAACTTTGCCGCAGACCATTCCTATTCATTTCGATTTTGATGGGAAGGCAGATAATTTCGGAACTAAAAAATATTCTTTTTTAACGCCGGTTTTACTTACAATATTTTACACTGTATTTGCTTTTGTTGTGAGAGCTCCTGAATATGCCAATTATCCTGTAAAAATTACAGAGGATAATATGCACGCTCAGTTTTTGATTATGGAAATTTTCATCAGATGGCTGTATGCGCTTATTGCTCTGATTTTTTTGAACAGTCAGGATTATATGTTCAGGTATTCTTTTGATGAAAATGCAAAGCCGCGAGTGCCGATGACAACGGCTATTCTGACACTGTTTGGAAGTTTAATTATACTGTTCATTTTTGTAGGTCTTTTCAAATGATAAAATCTAAAAATAATACGGAACATTATATCTGGGGAAATGCCTGTGACAGCTGGGTTCTGAAAGACTCCCAAAATCTTTCCGTAAAACAGGAAATCATGCCTGCGGGAACTGCAGAGAAACTGCATTTTCATGAGTACTCAGAACAGTTTTTTTATATTTTAAAAGGGGAAGCAGTGTTTTATTGTGATGATGAAAAATTTTCAGTGAAAACAGGAGAAAGCATTTCTGTTTTACCGAAATCAAAACATTATATTGCAAACGAATCATTAGAAGAGCTGGAGTTTTTAGTAATTTCAAATCCTTCCACTAATAACGACAGAATAGAGATTTAAAATAAATTGAGATGTATTTTTTTTATAACATATTCATCAATCTGCTCATCTTTGGGATGAAGGTTTTTTCGTTGTTTAATGATAAAACTAAAAAGGGCGTTGAAGGAAGGAAAAAGTCGTTACAAAAAGTTAAATCTGCATTTTCAAAGACGGATAAAGTCATTTGGATGCACGCTGCAAGTTTGGGCGAATATGAGCAGGGACTTCCTGTTTTAGAACAGTTAAAAGAAAATTTTCCGGACCATAAGATTCTTGTAACATTCTTCTCTCCATCGGGGTATGAACACGTTGTTAAGAAAAAAAATATCGCAGATGCCATTTGTTATCTGCCATTTGATAAGAAGTCTTCCGTGAAAGAATTTATTTCTCAGTTTGATGTTCAACTATTTTTTACGGTGAAGTATGATTACTGGTATAATCTTCTGGAAGAATTAAAAAACAAAGGGGCAAAAACGTACGTCATTTCAGCGCTGTTCTACGAAAGACAATCCTTTTTTACCTCTTATGGAAAGTGGTTTGTAAAGGAACTGCAAAAAAATATTGACTGGTTTTTTCATCAGACTGAAATGTCTTTTGCATTGGCAAAAAGTATCGGATTGACAAAATCTTCCGTGACCGGAGACACCCGATTCGACAGGGTAAAACAATTGAGAACCCGCAATAATCATGTGGACTTCATCAAAGATTTCACTGGTGATGATAAGGTGGTGGTTTTTGGAAGTTCGTGGCAGGCGGAAGAAAAAGTTGCTGAAGAGGTTTTGCAGGGAAGCCCGTATGCCAAATTAATCATCGCTCCTCATGATTTGAAAAGAGTTCAGCATTTAAAACAAATTTTCCCTGACGCAATTTTATACAGTGAAATAAAAAAATTAGTTAAAAATTTTCAGTCAAGAGTTTTAATTATTGACAGTATCGGTTTACTTTCAAAATTATATTCTTATGCCGATGTTGCGGTAGTTGGCGGTGGTTTTCATGATGCCGGACTGCACAATATTCTGGAAGCAGCGATTTTTGGGGTACCTGTAATTTTTGGAAATCATTACAGAAAAAATCCTGAAGCAGATGAACTGATTTCAGTTGACGGTGGCAGATCTTTTGAAAATGCAGGTTTGGCCGCAGATTTTGTTATGTTTCTTTTAAATAATGAAGAAGAGCTTCTGAAAATGTCTGAAAATGCCGAGAAATTCGTTACAGAAAAACCGAACTCAACAGATTTAATTATAAAGAAAATTTTATCGTAAAAACCCCTGATTTTTTATTTCTTTTACGATCTGATCTATATTTTCAGGAATATTTTCACATCTCAGCCATTTAAAATCCAGGTGATTATTGATGCAAAGCTTTTGCAGATAATGATTTTTATTGATTTTGGTTTCAAGACTTTGCAGGTATTCATCAATTTCCATCCAGTAGTCTTCATCCAGCTTTTTAATAAGAAGTAATGCTCTGAAAATTTTATTAATGATATAAATATAGAGCTTGTAGACATTATCAAATCGTTGTCGACTAAGATCTTCGTTGTAGTCTAAAATTTTATCAATCAATAATAAATTAAGAGAAACTTCTCCGAATTTATCGGTGGTAATTTTCACATGTTCAGTGATTTCTGCACTGATTTTTCGAATAATGCTTAAAAAATATTTCTGATTTCCGATATATTTTGAAGCCAATAACACTTTTTCCCGGACATTTTCTTCCATTGCATCTCGTTTGTCGTCGGTGGTTTCCTGATCGATCAGTTCAAAATACAATTTTTTAGACAAAAGTTTATCCTTTTTCAATAATCTGAAAATAAGACGGTCTTTTTCTATGCTGGAAAATGCACTGAGTGCGGCTTTAAACTCTTTTGAATACTCCACTAATTAAATATTTTTGAATATTTCAGAAATCCGTTTACTGCCCAGTTTGCCGTGTAATACAGAGATTTTACTGTAGAAAATTTCATAAAATCTTTATACACCAGATATTGATCTTTAATAATATTTTTCTTCTTTCTGGAAACACTGTTTTCACGCATTCTGTATTTCGCCAACGTCTTTTTTACGGGATACCCTTTTGGAATTTCCTTTAGTAAATTCAGCCACATGACGTGATCTTCGCGCTTGCTTTTTACAGGAAAGAAAAATTTTCCGACCCTTTTTGTATCATAAATGGTAGAAACCGGAGCCAGTCTGCAGGTTTTAAGCAAATTAGAAAAAGTCACAACTTTATCCGCCAGAAAATCCTTTAGAATAGGTTCCATCGTATGTTCATCACATCTGGAATAGTTGCAGTAGACAAGTTCCGCATTATTTTCCTGCATATAATCTGTCATGGTTTCCAGATATTCCGGATACCAGTAATCGTCGGAATCCAGGAAGGCAATGTATCTTCCCTGAGCTCTTTCCAGGCTTTTATTTCTCGCATTTCCGGCACCTCCGTTTTGCTCAAGAACCTGTAGTTTTATTCTGGGATCGTTGTATTTTTTAATGATTTCAACGGTATTGTCTTTGGACAAATCATCCGTAATGAGCCATTCCCAGTTTTCATAGGTTTGATCTAAAACAGATTGTATCGTTTCCTCGATAAACTCGGCGGAATTGTAAGATGGGGTAATGATGGAAACCAGGTCTTTCATTTTGTGTTTTAAATTTCATTAAAATTATAAAAATCTTTTTTCATAAAAATGCCATGAGCTTACTCCCACCGCAATCACAACCAACATACAGACAATAGCCATTACATAAGGATTATAATCCTGAAAAAGCCCCAATGTCGTAAAAGTTCTGATGATAGGGAAGTGGAAAATATAAATTCCGTACGTGAAATCTCCGTATTTTCCGAAGTTATTTAAGAATTTGAATGAATAGGCGATATAAAGCGTAATGATACCGATCATCGCGGGAGAGAATAAAATAATTCCTGTGAATAGATCGATCCAAACGGTTATAATAGCAATGATAAACAGTAAATTTTTATGTTTAATAAATTGATCAAAATTAAAATAAATCAGCATTCCAGGAATGAAGTAGGATAAAGTTCCCGGAATTTGTTTCGCAATTGAAACCTTTCCTATGGATTCAAAATAATTAAGGTAAATAAGAGATAAAAAATAGATGATAATTAAGCTGGTATTTCTGTATTTATTGTTTTTACCGAAAAGAAGAAACAATAACGGAACGCAAAAATAATAGGACATTTCAACTTTTAAAGTCCAGAGCGCACCGTTCACCGCCTGATTGCCGAAAACTCCCGGAAGCCAGGGTGCTTTGAAATTTAGAAATAAAGAATTCCAGAAAAGGTATTTATACACCTGTGTATTGCTGAAATATTCTCTAAAAGGAAGGGTACTGACCAAACTTAGCAAAATAGCACATAAAAAAACAACTAATAAATAAGCAGGAACAATTCTGTTGATTCTCTTTTTAATATAGCTTTTTAAGCTTGAAGATCTGTCGTAGCTTCTTGCAATAAGAAATCCACTGACAATAAAAAAACCGAAAACTGCAATCTCAATCGGGCTGTTTTCTAGTATTTTGAGCTCTTTGGAGGCACTTAGCGTCCCTAAATGTCCTACAAAAACGATAAAAGCGAGGAGAACACGTAAAAAGTCAAAATTATTTTTCGTAATGTCTTGCATTTGCATTGTTTTGTGCAAAAATAGCTTTTTTCGAAGAATAGAGGGTTATTCCGGTGTTCAATATTTTGTTAAATAGAGGTAATATTGGGTGAAAATGCTTTTATATTTTTGAAAATAAATAAGTTTCCAATAATTTTTCACAAAAAATTATTAAATAAATCAAAAAAATTATAATTTTAGCCCTTGAAAAATTTGATACATGAAGAAATTAGCATTACTATTTGCAGGTTTATCATTATTTGTAGCTACCGGATGTAATAACGACGACGATACTACTATTGAATATCCGCTTGTTGGAACTTGGCAGCCGGTGAAAGAAGTTGTTACGACTGTCCCTGTAGGAGGCACTCCTGTTTCCGACGAGATCACTTATACAGACTGTCAGAAACAAGGTAGATGGGTTTTCAATTCCGGAAATACCGGAAAAGCAACGGATAAAGGTGATGGCGCAATTCCCGGAGAATGTGTGACAACTTTTGACAGAAACTTTACTTATATTTATAATAATGACACCAAAGCTATTGAAGTGAAGTATCAAGGAATTGTAGAACCAGACAAAGGGAAAGTAACGGGTCTCAACGAAACTACACTGAACCTTACGATCGAAGATACAACAGATCCTACTGAATATCATTCTGTGACTTATACATTCAAGAGAATTCCTCAACAATAATCAGAATTAAATATTTAAAATAAAGATCTCATCTTCGGATGGGATTTTTTTGTGATTGCTAATTAATCGAAAATTAAAATTTCCATTTCTTTTAAAATCATTATTTTTGTGAATCTTGATTTTAGAATTAAAAAAAATCTAACATCTAGAGTCTAACATCTAATATCTATAAAAAAGTGTTTTACGATCATCAGCAGATAGAAAAAAAGTGGCAGAAATACTGGGAAGACAATCAAACGTACAAAACTTCCAATAACACAGACAAACCAAAATTTTATGTTCTCGATATGTTTCCGTATCCATCAGGAGCAGGGCTTCACGTAGGCCATCCGCTTGGGTATATTGCGTCAGATATTTACGCGAGATATAAGAGACATCAGGGTTTCAATGTTCTCCACCCGGTTGGTTACGACAGTTTCGGACTTCCTGCTGAGCAATATGCAATTCAGACTGGGCAGCATCCTGCGATCACCACTGAACAAAATATTACAAGATATGAGGAACAATTAAAAAAGATTGGTTTCTCATTCGACTGGAGCAGGGAGGTAAGAACTTCCGACGCTTCCTATTATAAATGGACACAATGGATTTTTATCGAATTGTTCCATTCCTGGTATAATAAGGATACAGACAAGGCAGAACCGATCTCAACTTTAATCAAACATTTTGAAGAAAAAGGAACGGAAGATGTAAATGCCAATCAAAACGACGAATTACATTTCACGGCAGAAGAATGGAAAGAAGCTTCTGATATTGATAAAGAAGATATTTTATTAAATTATCGTTTAGCCTACAGAGCAGAAACGACAGTAAACTGGTGTCCGGCTTTAGGAACAGTTTTGGCAAACGATGAGGTGAAAGACGGAAAATCTGAAAGAGGAGGTTTCCCTGTTTTCCAAAAGAAAATGATGCAGTGGAGCATGAGAATTTCTGCATATTCAGAAAGGTTATTACAAGGTTTAAAAACTCTTGACTGGCCACAACCTCTGAAAGATTCCCAGGAATACTGGATCGGGAAATCTCAGGGAGCGCAGGTGAGATTCAATGTTGAAGGTCACGATGAGATCATTGAAGTGTTCACGACAAGACCTGACACAATTTTTGGAGCGACTTTTATGGTATTGGCTCCTGAAAATCCTTTGGTGGAAACAATTACTACAGCCGAACAAAAAGCTGAAGTAGATACTTATATTGAAGAAACTTCCAAAAAAACCGAAAGAGACAGAATGTCTGATGTGAAAAACGTTTCGGGTGCTTTCACGGGAAGTTATGCGGTCAATCCTTTCAGCAATGAGAGAATGCCGATCTATATTTCAGATTATGTATTGATGGGATACGGAACGGGAGCTGTAATGGCGGTTCCTGCACATGACGAGCGCGATCACAGATTTGCGAAGAAATTTAATCTTGAAATTAAAAAAGTTGTAGAAACAGACGAAGACGTTCAGGAAAAATCTTTTGATTCTAAAACCAGCGTTTGCGTAAATTCTGATTTCTTGAATGGTTTAAGTTATGACGAGGCAAAAGCTTTAATTATTACAGCCATAGAAAAAAGAGGCATCGGTCACGGAACGACGAACTACAGACAGCGTGATGCGATTTTCTCAAGACAGCGTTATTGGGGAGAGCCTGTTCCTATATATTATAAGGATGGGATGCCTTACACGTTGCCGACTTCTGCATTGCCTTTAGAACTTCCTGAAGTTGAAAAATATTTACCGACAGAAGACGGAGATCCGCCATTAGGAAATGCAAAAACTTTTGCATGGGATGAAGCGAATCAAAAAGTGGTGGCTACAGATTTAATTGATGAAAAAACTGTTTTCCCATTAGAATTATCTACAATGCCCGGTTGGGCTGGAAGCTCTTGGTATTTCCTGAGATATATGGATCCGAATGATGATGAGGTTTTTGTTAAAAAAGAACTGGCAGATTATTGGGGACAGGTAGATTTATATATAGGAGGCAGCGAGCACGCGACAGGTCACTTATTATATTCCCGTTTCTGGAATATGTTCTTAAAAGACAGAGGGTATATCAGTCATGATGAGCCTTTCCAGAAGTTGATTAATCAGGGTATGATTTTGGGGATGAGTGCTTTTGTATTTAGGATTGCCTTAAATATGAGAAAAAAGGCAGAGTCTCAAAGAGTAGGAAATGGCAAGTTGACTAAGTTAAATGAAGTTGAACAAATTGTTTTAAAAAATTTGTTTATTTCAAACGGGTATAAAAAATATATTAAAACATTAAGTTCTAAGGAGGAAGGCTTTACAGAAAACAAAAACAAGTTTTTTGATTTACTTACTCCATATATTGAGAAAGAATTTAAGAATTTAAACCTTGACATAAAAGAATATGAATTGGATTCACTAATTCCATTCCAGAGGTTTGTGACTCATGTTGATATATCTTTATTAAAAGGAACATCAGATGAATTAAATATTGATGCTTTTAAAAAGTGGAGACCGGAATTTGCTGATGCCGAATTTATTTTAGAAGAAGATGGAAAATACATTACCGAACGTGAAGTAGAAAAAATGTCCAAATCAAAATACAACGTTGTAAACCCTGATGACATCTGTAATGAATATGGAGCAGATGGTTTAAGGTTGTATGAAATGTTCTTAGGTCCGCTAGAGCAATCCAAACCTTGGAACACGCAAGGACTGAGTGGTGTTTACGGTTTCCTGAAAAAATTCTGGAATCTTTATTTTAATGGAGAAAATTTTGAAGTTTCAGACGAAGAACCTACAAAAGCCGAATATAAAGTATTGCATACATTAATAAAGAAGGTAGTTTACGACATCGAAAACTTCTCTTTCAACACGTCTGTATCTTCATTTATGATCGCTGTAAATGAATTACAAAAAATAAAATGTAACAAACGCAATATTTTGGAACCTTTAGCCGTTATCATCTCTCCTTATGCCCCGCACATTTGTGAAGAGCTTTGGAGTTTGCTGGGTCATGATACTTCTGTCGAATTCGAGAAATTCCCTGTGCTGAACGAGGATTATCTAGTAGAAGACGAAATAGAATATCCGGTGAGTGTAAACGGAAGAACAAAGTTTAAAATATCCCTATCTGCTCAGTTATCTCCGAAGGAAGTGGAGGATTTGGTGATAAATGATGAGAAAATGCAACAGATTCTGGAAGGAAAAGCGCCGAAAAAAATCATTGTAGTGCCTCACAGAATTGTGAATATCGTAATTTAAAAAAAAATTAACATTGGCAAATTAAAAAAAATGAGGGTCTTATTTTTTTAATTTTTTAACGTAAATGTTAAAATTAAGGATTATTGCCAAAAAAAGAGAAAATAATTATAATATCGAAAGTGTATTAAAATTTCCTTGTCAAAAAAAAGGCAAATGTTTATTTAAGACTCTTGCATTTTAATTATTTTTGCCTTTAATTTACACCTTGTAAAATTTTTAAAACAATATAATTTAGTTAAATATGGAAATGAATGTTTCAAAAAATGATGAGCAAGTAGTTGCTAGAAAAGCAGGAGGTTTAAACCCAGCTTTAATTATTCCTATTCTATTTATTATAGGAGTTTGTATTTATTTATTCGTTCTTGGTAACCCAGGAAACTTCAAAGATGCAGAAAAACTAGGAGGCGGATCTGTGGCTTTTTCAAGTGTTGAAGGAAAAGACATTCATCCAGAATCGTTCTTAGGGATTATCTACAAAGGAGGAGTAATCGTACCAATATTGATTACTTTCATGATCACGGTAATCGTTTTCTCTTTCGAAAGATATTTCGTTCTTAGCAAAGCTGCTGGAAAAGGAAACCTAGACAACTTCGTAGTACAGGTAAGAAGCTTACTAAACCAAAACAAAATCGACGAAGCTTTAGAAGAGTGCGACAGACAACAAGGTTCTGTAGGTAACGTAGTGAAAGAAGGTCTTACTACTTACAAAGCTCTTTCTCATGATACTACTTTAAATAAGGAGCAAAAAATGGTAGCTCTGAACAAAGCTATCGAAGAAGCTACTACTCTTGAGATGCCAATGCTTGAGAAAAACATGATGATCCTTTCTACTTTAGGTACTGTTGCAACGTTAGTAGCACTTTTAGGTACTGTAATCGGGATGATCAAGGCGTTCTTTGCATTAGGTTCAGGAGGTGGTACTCCAGATGCGGCTGCACTTTCTACAGGTATCTCTGAAGCCTTGATTAACACGGCTTTAGGTATTGGTACTTCAGCAATCGCTATCATCCTTTATAACTTCTTTACTTCTAAAATTGATGGATTAACTTACAAGATCGACGAGATCGCAATGAGTATCCAACAATCTTTCGCTGAATTCAACTAAGAATTAGCAAGATATTTGCATTAAGTAAAAAGAAGTTTAATTAAAAATCATTAATAATAATGGCGAGAGTCAAACCTAAAAGACATGGAGTAGTGACGGATATGACGGCAATGTGTGACGTTGCGTTCCTACTACTTACGTTCTTTATCTTGACCACTCAGTTTAAAAAACCTGACGTGGAGCAGATCAAACCGCCATCTTCAATATCAGAGAAGTTACTTCCTGATGCAAGTTTGATGACTATCAACGCTACTCCGGACGGAAAATTTTATTTCCAGCCGGTAGAAAATGCATCCGAAAGACTTCAGCTTTTAGACAACATGGGACAAAAGTACGGTGTTACTTTTGACAACAACGAAAAAGCTGCATTCCAAAAAGTACAAGCAATCGGGGTTCCTATGAACCAACTGAAAAGCTTCTTGGATTTGCCGGAAGATGAGCAGAAGAATTTTAGAAGTCCTAAAGGAATTCCTATGGACAGTACAAATAAGCAATTAGTAGATTGGGTAGAGCAGAGTTTAAAAGTAAACCCTGAGTACAAACTAGCTATCAAAGGTGACGTTAGTACAGAATATCCAAAAGTTAAAAGCCTATTTGAAGGTTTAAGAGATATTGATTTTCTTAAATTTTGGTTGATTACATCACAAGAAGGTAAACCTAACGAATAATATCGATAGAAATGGCAGAAGTACAAGTACAGGAAAAGGGCGCCAAAGGCGGCAAGGTACGTTCCAAGAAGCAGAGTACCAGAGTTGATATGACTCCGATGGTGGACTTGGGTTTTCTATTGATTACCTTCTTTATGTTCACAACCACATTCTCTAAACCGAATGTAATGGATTTGGGTCTTCCGGCAAAACCGAAAGATAAAGATAAAAAACCACCTCCAACAGAAATTAAACTTTCTAACTCTATCTCTCTTTTATTAGGGAAGAACAATAAAATTTACTGGCACCAACAAGATAATACATCTTTAACGGATCAGAATCTTAATGAAACTTCTTTCGATAGAGAAGGAATTAGAAAAGTTATTGAGCAGGCAAAAGCAAACGCGGCTGATAGATCTAAGTTTACTGTGATTATCAAACCGACTGACGATGCTGTATATAAAAACTTCGTAGATATTCTAGACGAAATGGCTATTACTAAGAGTGAGCAGTACGGTGTTACTGATCTTAAGCCTTGGGAAAAAGCTATTTACGATAGAAAAGTAGGTAACTCAGGAGCTCCTGCAGCACCGGCTACTAAGTAATTTAAACCATAAAATTGTAAATCTATGGCAAATGAAAATGCATACGATCCAAGTCTTACATTAGACGAGATTGTATTTGAAAATAGAAACAAGGAATATGGTGCATACGATTTAAGACATCAGTATCCAAAACTTTTGACAAAATCTTTCATCGTTGGAACAGCATTATTCCTTATTGCGGCATTGTCTCCTTTCATTTATCTTACTATTAAGAGACTTACAGAACCGCCTAAGCAAGAAGTAAAGGCAGATCTTGTAGAGATTCTTCAGGAAGATAAAGTTTTAGAACAGCCGAAAGAAGAAGAACCACCTCCACCACCTCCACCTCCAAAAGAGGAAGAGAAAATTGAAATTATTCAGAACGTGGTTCCGGAGCCTGTAAAAGCTCCTAAGATCGAAACTCCACCACCGCCAATTTCTAAGCAGTTAGAAACTACGACTGGTTTGGTGAATCAGGAAGGTGTAAAAGCTCCGGCTTATACTCCACCGCCACCGCCACCGTCTACAGGTACTAAGGCTTCAACAGTAGAAGTTAAGCCTCAGGTGACTAATGACGTATATGAGTCTGTAGACCAGGCAGCTGATTTTAGCTCAGGTGGTATCAACGGATTTAGATCTAAATTCATGGATAACTTTGATAACTCTTCTGTAGAAGGAGAAGGGACTTTAAGTACTGAAATCACTTTCGTTGTAGAAAGAGATGGATCTTTAAGTCAGGTTAAAGCTTCTGGTTCTAATTCAGATTTCAACAGAGAAGCTGAAAGAACTGTTAAGAGTATCAAAACTAAGTGGATTCCTGGTAAAGTTAACGGACAACCGGTTCGTTCTCGTTTCCGTTTCCCTGTTAAGATGAATTTCGAAGGATAATTTTATCTTTAAATAATAATTAAAAAAGAGAAGCTTATGCTTCTCTTTTTATTTTTTTTGGTATTTTTGTTATATGATGTTCAATTGGTTATCCCTAGTTACGGGATTGTTTTATATCGTTCTGGGAATTGTAGTTATTATCTACAAATTTTTCTTTACAATTCTGGATCCTGGAGTTGCCTATGCGTTAGGTGCACTTCTGATTCTTTATGGTATTTTCAGAATTTACAGAGCGATTTTGAGATTAAAAAATTCAGGAAATGAAAAATAGTGTTAAACTCGTAATACTATTTTTTCTTAGTATTATAGCAGTAAGCTGCAAAAATGAAGACAAATCTCCGTCTTATCACAAAGGAGAAATGACCATTTTTACCGATGAGTCCTTTAAAAGCGTTACAGAAGCGTTAGCGGATGGTTATATGATTAATTATCCTGAGACAAAAATCAAAGTTGTTACAAAAAAAGAAGATTTAGGTTTTATCGATTTATTAAAAGATAAGGCCAGAATTATTGTCATGTCCAGAAACCTGTCTCCTGAGGAAATTAAAACGTATGAAGAACAGGTAGATCTAAAATTTTTACCGGCCAGGTTTGCTGCAGATGCTGTGGTTTTTATCGTTCCGAAAGATTCTCCGAAAGAGAGTATTTCTATGGAAGAAATTGCACAGGGAATGCAGTCGGATAATAAAGAATTTATCTTCGACGGAGCGAATTCAAGTAACTTGAATTTTGTTGCACAAAAGCTTAAAAAACAGCCGAAAGAATTAAAATTCTCCGTGATTCCGGGGAGTAAAAATATTATTGAGGAATTAAGTAAATATCCTAATAAAATTGGTGTGATCGGGCTCAATACATTCAGTCGCCCTTATGATAAAGAATCTGAGGAATTGAGAAGTATGGTAAAAATTCTTCCTGTGGAAAGCAAAGGAAAATTATACAATACAGATTCCGAAAATCTTCGCAAAATGAACTATCCTTTCACAAGAGTACTTTATTTTTTAACCAATGAAGGAAATTTTAATATTGCCAACGGTTTTATAAGATATTCTTGTACACAATTAGGACAAATGATCGTTCAAAAAGAAGGCTTACAACCATACAATTTGTACAGAAGAGAGGTGCAAATGCGTTAAAAAAATATTAAATTAACTTTTTTATCATAATAACTACACTATTTTGGTCTAAAAATTGTGTATAAAATAACTTGATTTATAAATATAAAATGAAAGATATAATGAATATGAATGTAAAGAAGATTGCTTTTGGAGCAGCTGTGGTGTTTTTTACCAACTTTACCTTTGCGCAGACCGTACAGGATGGTATCAATAGTATTGATAGTGATAAGTATGCTCAAGCAAAAACTAATTTTACGAACATGATCGCGAAGGAGCCAAGTGCTGAAAATTATTTCTATTTAGGAAATACATATTTGAAGCAGGTGGATCCGGACTTTGCGGCGGCTACAGAAAACTTTAACAAAGGTATTGCGGCAGACAGCAAAAGCTATTTAAATAAAATCGGTTTGGCAGCTGTAAAACTTGGTAAAGGTGATAAAAATGCAATTGCTGAAATCCAGAAAGTTGTAACAGATTCTAAAGAAAAAGATGCGGAAGTATTGTTCAGGGCTGCTGAAGCTTTAACATTATTTGAAAAAAATAACTCTCCTGACTTAGCGATTCAATTTTTGAATAAAGCTATTGAAAGAGCTGAAAAGAAAGGAGTTCCTGCTCATTACTATTATACTTTAGGAGATGCTTACAGACTGAAAAGAATGCCTGGTGATGCGATGACAGCTTATGAAAAAGCATTACCTCTTGCTAAAAATAAAGCATCGGTGTATACAAGAATCGGTTCTTTATGGATGGCTGCACAACAATGGCAACAAGCAAAAACAAATATTGAGAAGGCAATCGCTACAGATCCGTCTTATGCACCGGCTTACAAAGTAATGGCGGCATATGATATCAGATATCAGCAAAATGCAAAAGCGACACAAGACCTTATCAACTATACAAAATATGCTGATGAAGACCCATATACGCAATTAGAGATTTCTAAGCTTTATTTTACAAACGAAGATTATGCAAACTCTAAGCAGGTTTTAGATAAAATCTTTGATAAAATTAATGATCCGATTAAGTTTAAATTAAGAGCTTATCAATTATATGCTGACGGTAAATACGCTGAAGCAAAACAAAATATGGATAACTTCGTTTCTCAGGCTGATAAAGCAAGAGTACAGCCTGCAGATCAGGGTCTGCAAGGTTTGATCGCTGCAGGATTGGCTAAAACGGAAACGGATGCTGCTAAAAAATCTGCATTGACAGCTGAAGCTCAGCAAAAAATTGCTATCGCAAAAGCTGCTAAGGATGAAACGATGAAGTGGGATATGGAATTGGCTAAAATCGCAGGAGGAGGTGCTTCTCAGGCTGATATAGATGCAGGACCTACAAACCCGACTATCGAAGGTTTAAAACAAAAAGTTGCGGCTAATGCTCAAGATACAGATTCATTATTTAAGTTGGCAACAGCTTATCAGGATGCCAAAAACTGGAACGGAGCTATTGTAACTTGGCAGAAAATGAATACACTTCTTCCTGATTGGGCACCTGGATACTACAGTTTAGGATATTCTTATCAGCAGGCTGGTAATAATGATGCTGCTAAAATTGCTTATGAGAAATTTATTTCTACCGTAAAACCGGCAGAGCAGGAAGCAAACAAACAGACATTGGCATATGCTTACTTTGCCGTTGCATACATGAGCAAAGATTCTGATATGGCAAAAGCTAAAGACTATGTTGCTAAATCTCTTCAGTTGGATCCTTCTTATCAGGATGCAGTGAAATTAAATGCAGAGATCAACAAATAATTTAAATAGTAAATTATAGATATTAAAACTTCCCATTCGTAATGTTTGGGAAGTTTTTGTTTAAATCTTATCTTTGAAAATATGAAAACAGATATACTTGCTTTTGGAGCACATCCTGATGATGTAGAGCTGGGATGTGGCGGAACTATTGCCAAAATGGTTTCGGAAGGTAAAAACTGCGTTATCGTAGATCTTACAAGAGGTGAGCTCGGAACAAGAGGAACCGACGAAACAAGAAAAGTGGAGGCGATGGATGCCGCAAAAATTTTGGGAGTTTCCGCCAGGGAAAATCTTGGAATGAAGGATGGCTT
The DNA here is from genome assembly GCF_900111495.1 of Chryseobacterium wanjuense. Lineage (NCBI taxonomy): Bacteria > Pseudomonadati > Bacteroidota > Flavobacteriia > Flavobacteriales > Weeksellaceae > Chryseobacterium > Chryseobacterium wanjuense. Next base: position 131,364 of record NZ_FOIU01000004.1, read on the forward strand.
TCTGGTGAATTCTGAAGAATATCAAATGAAGATCGTAAAAATGATCCGCAAATACAGGCCTGAAATCGTCTTAGCCAATGCGATTGATGATAGACATCCGGATCATGCAAAAGGAGCGAAATTAGTGTCAGATGCGTGCTTTTTAGCAGGGCTGAGGAAAATTGAAACAGTTTTTGATGGCGAAAATCAGGAGGTCTGGAGACCTAAGCATATTTTCCATTATATTCAATGGAAAAATATCGAGCCGGAATTCGTGATTGATATCTCAGAACATCTGGACAAAAAGATTGAAGCTTGTATGGCCTTCAAAACCCAGTTTTATGATCCGACTTCCAAAGAGCCGGTGACTCCAATTGCCACAAAAGATTTTTATGAAAGCTTAACTTACCGTGCTCAGGATTTAGGAAGACTTTCGGGAGTGACTTATGCTGAGGGATTTACGTCTGAAAAGCTGATTGCACTGAAAAATTTTGATGGAATAGTTTGGTAATTAAAAATTCTTTATTATATTTGCACACGCAAAACGGTGATTGTAGCTCAGTTGGTTAGAGCGTCGGATTGTGGTTCCGAAGGTCGTGGGTTCGAGACCCATCATTCACCCAAATAAAAGTACACTTGTGAAAGTGTACTTTTTTTATTTCTAACTTCCTTTTTTTGAAATAGTTGATTCAGATTTTTTAACAATTAAAAAGAATAAAATTGTTAAAGTTCGTTAAGGGAAAATGCAACAAGATGTAAATTGACAGGATAAAAAATCGTTTTTTTTCTTCTTTAAGAATTATTTTAAAACAACTTTTAAATTGAATTTTAGGCTAGTTTTAATTTATTTAAAAATAAAGGGCATAAAAAAAGCACCTTTTTCAGATGCTTGTGTTTTTAATTATTCTTTTTTAGACTTCGTCGTCAGAATCGATCGTATAAGATTTTGATTTGAAGTCTTTGTCATGTTTTTCTGATATTACATCCTCACCCTTTTCATTAATGATGAATTCTGTGGACTCATTAAACATCTCCTGAAAACTTTTAAAATCCTCCTTGTATAGGTAAATTTTGTGTTTCTCGAATGTAGCTTCCCCATTCTCCCCGAAGTTCTTTTTACTTTCGGTAATCGTAAGATAATAATCTCCTGCTTTCGTCTCGCGCACATCAAAGAAATAAGTTCTTCTCCCTGCTTTTAACACCTTCGTGAAAATTTCATTTTCATGGCGTTCCTTGTATTCACTCATTGTTAGATATTTTTTAATCTTGTTAAGAACAAATATAAAAGTTTTCTTTTAATCACAAAATTTTTTTTATGATTTATTTAACAATTGAGAATGAAACGGCTAAGCGGTTACGGAATTGGTAATTTCAGTAAGGTTGATAATTTTATCTGCTCTCTGAGCGCTAGACTCTCTGTGTGTGATGATTATGGATGTTGCATTATGAATTTTCCTGTCGATATTTTCCAGGATATTTTGTTCCGTTTCGGTATCTAATGCAGATAGAGAATCGTCGAAAATAATAATATTAGGGTCTTTAATTAAGGCTCTTGCGATACAAATCCTTTGTTTCTGACCTCCCGAAAGCATCACTCCACGCTCTCCAACCATGGTTTTGTATTGTTCTTTAAACTCAACAATATTTTTATCAACGTCGGCAATTCTTGCATATTCCACTACTTTTTCGTGCGTAGGTTTGTCGATGGCAAAACCGATATTATTTTCGATAGAATCGGAGAAAAGATAACTTTCCTGTGGAATATATCCGATAAAATTCCTGTAATTTTCGAGATTATGCTCTTTGAGATTGACGCCGTCAATTAAAATTTCCCCTTCAGTAGGGTCTATCAAACGGCACAGAAGAAGGGCAATGGTAGACTTTCCGCTTCCGGTTTTTCCCATGATTGCTAAAGATTCTCCTGCTTTTATTGAAAAACTTAAATTATCAAGCGCTTTAATCCCTGTATTCGGGTAGACATAAGAAACATTTCTGAACTCAATATTTCCTTTAATAGGATAATTTTCAAAGTTTTTGTTAACGATCTCAGATTTTTTATCCATAAATTCATTAATTCTCTGCATGGAAGCTTCCGCCCTTTGGTTCACGGAAGTTACCCAGCCTACCATTGAGAACGGGAAGATCAATGTATTGATGTACATGAAGAAATCTGCAATTTTACCGATGCTTAGTTGTCCTGCAATATATTTTTCGCCGCCGATCCAGATGATGGCAACATTCAATAATCCGATTACGAATAAAATAATGGTAAAGAAATATGCTTCAGTTTTCGCCAAATCAAGCGCTTTGTCCTGATAGTCGGTGACTTTTACACCGCAATTTTTTTTGATATAATTCTCTCTTGCGAAAAATTTTACCACACGGATACCGGAGAAACTATCTTGTACAAAAGTTGAAATGGCAGACTGGCTTTTCTGCATGATTTTCGACTTTTTATTAATAATAGAACTTACTTTGTAGATAGCATACGATAAAATAGGAAGTGGCAACAACGTCCAAAGCGTCATTGAAACATCGGTTTTTATCATGTAAATTGCTGTGATCAGGACAAGGACAATCAGGTTGGCAACATACATGACGCCAGGTCCCAGATACATTCTTACTGCCACAACATCTTCACTGAGCCTGTTCATAAGATCTCCGATGGTTGTCTGCTTGTAATCCGTTAATGATAAATCCTGATAATGTCTGTAAATTTTATTTTTAAGCTCATATTCGATTCTTCTGGATGCCACGATGATGGTTTGTCGCATCATGAAGGTGAAAAATCCGGTCAGTAAAGAACATCCTACAATAATCCCAACATACATCAAGACCTGTTGATTGAAGCCTAAGTTTCCGTTCTTTGTAAGCTCGTCGACCGACTTACCCACGAACTGAACTTTATATATATTGAAAAAATTACTGGCAATAATAAATAACAGTCCCCAAAACAACAATATTTTGTGCTTCCAAAAATAGGGGTTTAAGGTTTTTAGCGCTTTCATAAAGTTTTACAAAATTACGAAAATGTAAGCAGACTACGAATTTCATAAATTTTAAATTTCGTATCTTTGCACCCATAAAAAAGCTCTTTGAATGTTAGGAAGACGACAAATCCGTGAAAAAGTAGTACAGACTGTGTATTCATACTACCAGAATCCTGTAAAGTTTGATGTTTTAGAGAAAAACATGTTTGCCGGAATAGAGAAAATCTATTATCTCTATATCTATCAGCTAAACTTTTTGGTGGCTCTGAAAGAATTGGCAGAGAATCAAATCGAGATCGGTAAAAATAAATATTTGAAAACCGATGCTGATATTAATCCTAATCAAAAATTCATCAACAACCAAGTTTTAATTAAGCTGGAGGAAAATCCTGAAAGATTGTTCTTCACAGGACAGCACAAGCAATTGAAATGGGATATGCACGATGATTTATTGGTGAAAACTTTCCAGAGAATCACTGCCGGAAAACGGTATCAGGATTTCATGAAACAGGATGGATATTCTTTTGAGGATGATCAGAAGTTTATCGGAAAATTATTTTTAAGATATATTGCTGAAAATGATGATTTCCACGACTATCTTGGTGACAAAGAACTTTCATGGTATGATGATATTCATATTGCCAATTCGATGGTACAGAAAACGATTGGTTTCCTGAAGGAAGATGAAGAAAGCAGAACTTTGATCAAAATGATTAAAGATGAAGATGATAAAGATTTTGCCGGGAAATTATTGAGAGATACTTTAAACAACTGGGAAAACAACGAAAAGAAACTGGAAGAAAGACTGGAAAACTGGGATTTGGACAGAGTTTCTTTAATGGATAAAGTAATTTTATCAACGGCAATTTCGGAGCTTGACAATTTTCCTTTTACCCCTTCAAGAGTTATTATTAATGAATATATTGAGATTGCAAAAGTGTTTGCAACAGACCGTTCGAATATTTTCATTAACGGAATTTTGGATAAATATTGTAAAGATCTAAATAGAATATAAAGAATAAAACATGAAAAAGACGTTATCAATTATCGCTTTGTCTATCATAGGCTTTGGTTTGGTTTCTTGCAAAAAAGAAAACAAAGAAGTTCAAAGTACAGAATCTGCTACTACAGATTCTACTGCTGCGCCTACAGCTCCTGTTGCCGGAGATTCTACTGCAACGACGGTTTCAGGTGAAACACCAGCTGCACCGGTTTCTAACCAGCCACTAACAACAATTGCTCTTTCTGAAAACAATTTCGATTTCGGAAACATCAAAAAAAGAGATAAAGTAGAGCACGTTTACGAAATTACAAACACAGGAACAAATCCGTTGGTAATTTCTGAGGTAAAACCCGGATGCGGATGTACTGCTCCTGATTTTACAAAAGAGCCGATCATGCCTGGTAAAAAAGGAAAAATCACGTTACATTTCGATTCTTCAAACTTCGATGGAAATGTTCAGAAGTATGCTGATGTTTTTGCTAACGTAGAAAAGGCACCGATTAAATTAACATTCACTGCGAATATTCAACCATAATATAATGAATATACTAACAATATTTTTACAGGCACCCGGTCAGGGAGGAAATTCTTCCATGATGCTGATCATGATGGGTGTAATGTTTGTGGGGTTTTATTTTTTAATGATAAGACCACAAATGAAAAAACAGAAACAGGAGAAAAACTTCCAGGAAACCCTTAAAGTAGGAACAAGAGTTGTCCTTACTTCAGGTCTTCACGGAAGAATTGCTCAGGTTCAGGATGATGGTTTTGTTATTGAAACATTATCCGGGAAATTAAAATTCGAAAAAGCAGCTGTTTCAAGAGAATTTACAGAAGCCCGTTTCGGAGATAAAGCAAAAGCTGCGGAAAAAACAGCAGATAAAGCTACTGACAAAAAAGAAATCGAAGAGAAAAACTAATTTTTCTTTTTTGAAGATATTTCGTTTCGGCGGGGTGAGCAAAGCTCACCCCGCCGAAACTTTTTATATAATCATATAATTTGTGTTCTTCGTGAAAAAATTTGTGAAATTTGTGGTTTACTCTATCTTTGCCCCATGAATCAAAACACAAACAAAACCGTTCTCATTCTGGGTGCCAATTCCGATGTTGCCAAACAATGTATCAAACAATATATTGAAAAGGATTTTTCTGTAATTGCGGCTTCAAGAAATACACAATCTCTGGAAGATTTTATCGGCCAAAATAATCTTCATTCAAAAGTTACGGTTTTACATTTTGATTCTGTTGATTTCGATTCACACCAAAAATTTTACAACGAACTTCCTGTGAAACCTCATCTTGTAGTATATGCTGCAGGATTTTTAGTTGATAACGAAAAAGCATTGAGAGATTTTAAAGGTACTCAACAAATGATGCTGGTGAATTATATGGGGGCGGTTTCCATCTTAAATATTATTGCGACAGATGAAAGTAATAAAAACTTAGAAAGGATCATTGGGTTATCCTCACTTTCAGGCGTTCGAGGTCGAAAAAGTAACTTTGTTTACGGAAGCACAAAAGCGGCTTTTACTACTTATCTAGCAGGTTTGAGACAAGAACTGGCTTCAAGAGATATTAAGGTTAATGCTTTAGTTATTGGTTATATCAGAACAAAAATCAATGAAGGTTTACAGTTGAATGAGTCTTTAATAATGGAGCCGGATTATGTTGCAAAATTCATTGTCAATGCCGGGAATTCTTTTACCATTGTTCCGAATTTTAAGTGGAAAATGATTTATTTGATTTTGAAAATTTTGCCGGAGAGTTTGGTCGCGAAACTTCCTTAATTTGTATAAAAATATGTAGTTTTGTCAAAAGAACTTAGCATTAAAAAATATTATTCACCTCCCTGCAACAATTCCAACGCCTTCATCATATCAATTCCCTTTCCCAAAACAGGCTTAAACAAATCCCCCTTTTCCTTAATTCTATCCAACGCATTATGAATATTAAAATCCGTAGGTTTTAAACCGGGTTTTAATTCTTCCCATTCCAACGGCATGGAAACAGAAGCTCCCTCTTTTGGTCGTAAACTGTAAGCGCTGGCCAACGTCTGTCCGGTTCTGTTTTGAAGATAATCGAGATAGATTTTTTTATCATCTCTTTTCTGCAAGCTTCTTTCTAAAGTGGTGATTTGCGGTAACTTTTCATTAACCTGCTTCATCAGAATATGAGCAAAATCTTTCACCTGGTTAAAATCATATTTTCCACCCATCGGAATGTAAATGTGGATTCCCGTGCTACCGGAAGTTTTGCAATAGCCTTGAATTTTAATGGATTTTAAAACTTCATTCACCTGCAAAGCCGTTTCAATGACATCATCATAAGTGTTTTTCTTGGAAGGGTCAAGATCCAGAACCAAAAAATCAGGATGTTCCAGGTCAGGAAGCGATGAGTTCCACGGATTTAAATCGATACAGCCCAGATTGTTGAGATAAGCCAAAGTCGCCTTGTCGTTACAGTAAATATAATCGATGTATTTATCGTTCGATTCCGAATAAACCTGCGTCGTTTTTATCCAGTCGGGAATATTATCGCTTGCATCTTTCTGATAAAAGCTTTGCTCTTCAATTCCATTCGGAAAACGGTTTAACGAAAGCGGACGGTTTTTCAAATGCGGCAGAATGTAATCTGCGACGGATTGGTAATAATCGACCACATTACCTTTTGTTATACTATCTTTCGGGAAGTAGATTTTGTCCTGATTGGTCAGTTTTACTGTATGTTTATTTAAGGTGATTTCCTTTTCTTTTTCGGAAGATTTTGTACTTTTTGGGGGAGTTTTAGCTTTCATTTCTTTAGGTTTTTCATTAATTTTACTCTTTTCACTCGAATCTGCAATTTCTTCAGGATTTTTATCTTCACGGATGGCTACAAAAACCGGGTGCCGGAAAATTCCGTCTTTGGTAATTTCAGAATATTTTATTTCGCACACCAGCTCAGGCTTCGTCCATGTTACGGGCATATTGGTTTTCGGCTTATTTTCAAACGGGGAAGTTTTTACCGCTAATTTCTTAAGCCTTTCATACATTTCATTTAAGGATGTTTTATTAAAACCGGTTCCTGTATGTCCTGCATAAATCAGCTTTTCATCAATATATTTTCCTAAAATCAACGCCCCGAAACCTTCTCTGGAACCTCGAGGTTCTGTAAAACCACAGATGATGACTTCTTCGGTATTGGTAAATTTTATTTTCAGCCAGTCGGAAGTTCTGTGATTTTCAATATACAGGCTGTCTGCTTTTTTGGCGATCATTCCTTCGAGTTGCATTTTTTTCATCTGTTCAAAAAAATCGATGCCTTTTTCGGGAATATGATCACAGTATTTGATCACATCAGTTTCAACTAAAGCTTCTTTTAAAAGTTCTTTTCGTTGAATTAAAGGAAGTTCTTCAGTAGGATGACCATTGAGCCAGAGAATGTCAAAAACGTGATACACTAAGGCTAAATTAGGGTTATCTCCAATCTGTTGTAATAACTGGAAATTAGGCCTTCCGTTTTCGTCATACGCCACAATTTCACCATCCAGAATCATTTTGTGTTTTTGATTTTTGAAATCCTGCGATACTTTATCAAATTTTGATAAAAAAGAAATTCCGTTTCGGGAGTAGAAGAGGGGCTGATCTTTGCTAAGATCGGCAATAGCGCGATAACCATCCCATTTTATTTCGAAAACCCAGTCTTCATCATCAAAAGCTTTTTCGTAAGATTTGGCGAGCATGGGCTTAATGAAATTCTTTAGTTTTTTTTCGTCAACTAAAGAATTGAATCGTTGAAATCGTGGTTTTGTGTCTGTTATGACTTCTTTTTGCTGCTTTTTAGGCTTTTTTTTTCCTCTAAAAATTTGGTGACCTGAGAATTTTTGGCGGTATTTTCTTCTGCATCATAATTTTCTTCTGCAAAATCATCTTTATGTTTAATGAGCAGCCAAGAATTATTTTCGGCATTTTTCATTTTAACCAAGGCAAATTCACCTTTTAATTTTTTTCCGTGTAAAATGAATTTTAACGAACCGGCTTTTAATTCTTTCAACAATTCTTTTTCGTCAGAAAGTTTAGAATTTTCGTCCAATGGTTCGTAGGTTCCGCTGTCCCAGATTTCCACCTGTCCGGCTCCATAATTTCCTTCGGGAATATTTCCTTCAAAATCTTTGTAATCGTAAGGATGATCTTCCACCATCATCGCCAGACGTTTGTCTTTCGGATCCAATGACGGACCTTTCGGAACGGCCCAGCTTTTCAGAACGCCTTCCATTTCCAACCTGAAATCATAGTGAAGCCGCGATGCAGCATGCCTTTGAATCACAAAAATAAGTTTGTCTTTGCTTTTTTTTGTCTTTCCTTGCGGTTCGCTGGTTTCGTCGAATTTCCTTTTTTCGTTATAATCTTTAAGAGCCATTACGATGCATTTTTAGATTTGGGAGTTTGTAAACTGGCTTTCAATTGTGCCATCAGGTCAATCACTTTACCTTCTTTTGCAGGTTCGGCTTTTTTAGCTTTTACACCTTTACCTTTAGCTTTTTGTTTGATTATTTTTAGTAAAGATTCGGTGTAAGTATCTTTATACATTTCGGGATCGAATTCTTGGGAAAGCTGTTCTATAAGGCTTATTGCCATTTTGAGTTCGGCAGGTTTCGGAGCTTTTTTGGCCGGAATTTTCAGGTCTTTATAATCTCTGATTTCCTGGGCAAATCTTAATCTGTTTAAAATCAAAACATCATCATTGTACGGACGGATCATTCCGATCGCTTCACTTTCACGAAGAACGAATGTTCCGACTCCTACCATTTCTGTTTCAGATAAGGCTTTTAACAACAGTCTGTAGGCATTTTCGCCATTTTTCTGAGGTTCCAGATAATAAGGATTTTCAAAATAAACGGAATCTACTTCCACTTCTTTTACAAACTGATCGATAGAAAGTATTTTTGATTTTTCGGGGCTTGCCGCCTCATAATCTTCTTCTTCAAGAATGATGTATTTATCGTCCATGAGATAACCTTTTACAATGTTTTCCCATTTTACTTCTTTCCCTGTTTTTTCGTTGACTCTTTTGAATTTAATATTAGAAAAATCGGATTTATCAAGCATATCCAAATCCAACTTGCTGGTTTCTGTGGCGGAATAAATCTTTACAGGGATATTGACTAAACCAAAGCCAATGGCGCCGTTCCAAATTGCTTTCATTGTCTTACGTTTTGTGTAAGAGCGTGCAATGATTGTGCCGTTGAAAATGAAAATTAATAATTAAACTGCTTTAAAATGTGATTTATTCTTAAGGTAATCTATGGTTTTGTTGAAATTTTCTTCGTCGATATTGGCTTTGTCTAAAATGAAATTCATATATGGAGAGACTGTGATATATAAATATTGATCGTCTAGAAGACAATAGCTAATAGTCTCCCAGTTAAATTTAAAATCTGATTTATAGTTTTTGAACCTGAAATAGGTAGGGGTAAATTCCCAAATCACATCTTTTGAATTTGTTGTAAGATCTTTAATTTCCTTATCAAGTAAAGTGTTTAATTTCTCTTTCTGCTTTCTATATATTGAGCGATAATTGATAAATATTGAAATATACATTAAGCCCAATCCTGCAAAAAAATAACCTAGATGTTCTTTATAAAACAACATGAAACCCGCTAACAGAAGAAAGAAAACAGTCCAAAAAAGATTTTTATTGTTTTTTTTCAAATTATTTTCCCAAATTCTTTTGAATTCGTATTGATTGATTTGCCTTAAAATTTGTTCTGAATTTGGAGTATTGTAGGTCAGAATTTCTTCAGTCATGATATTTTTAATTAAAAAAAGCGGAGAAAAATCTCCGCTCTAAATTTATGCTTTTAAATTCAATTGCAATTGCAATTCATCGAGCTGTGCCTCGGCAATCGCAGCAGGCGCATCAATCATCACATCACGTCCTGAGTTATTCTTAGGGAACGCGATATAATCTCTTATCACTTCGTTTCCGTCGAGAATAGCTACCAAACGGTCAAATCCGAAAGCCAAACCACCGTGAGGCGGAGCTCCATATTTGAAGGCATTCATCAGAAATCCGAACTGAGCTTCTGCTTCTTCTTTCGAGAATCCTAACAAATCAAACATTTTTGATTGTAAATCTTTATCAAAAATTCTGATAGAACCTCCACCGATTTCGTTTCCGTTAAGAACCATATCGTAAGCATTGGCTCTTGCTTTTCCCGGATCAGTTTCCAATAAGTGAATATCTTCCGGTTTTGGAGACGTGAAAGGGTGGTGCATTGCATGGTAACGTCCGCTTTCTTCGTCAAATTCCAATAACGGGAAATCAACAACCCAAAGTGGTGCAAATACGTCGCCTTTTCTTAATCCCAGACGGTTTCCAAGCTCCATTCTCAACGCAGAAAGCTGAGTTCTTACTTTGTTTTCGTTTCCTGAAAGAATTAACATTAAATCGCCTTCCTTAGCTCCGAATTTTTCAATAATTTTCGCTAAATCTTCCTCGTTGTAGAATTTATTCACAGAAGAAGTTTTTACGCCGTCATTCTGGAATTTAACCCAAACCATTCCCGAAGCTCCAATCTGAGGTCTTTTTACCCAGTCAACAAGCTCGTCGATTTGTTTTCTTGTATAATCTGCACATCCTTCAACATTGATTCCGACAACCAATTCCGCATCATCAAATATTTTGAAATCTTTTCCTTTTACCAATTCGTTCAGCTCGACAAATTCCATTCCGAAACGGATATCCGGTTTGTCGTTTCCGTATTTCTGCATCGCATCAGCGAAAGTCATTCTTGGGAAGTATTTGTCAAATTTTTGACCGGTAATATCTTGTAATAATGTTTTCGTCATTCCTTCAAAAACATTCATGACGTCTTCCTGTTCTACAAAAGCCATTTCACAGTCAATCTGTGTAAATTCCGGCTGTCTGTCGGCTCTTAAATCTTCATCACGGAAACATTTTACGATCTGGAAATACTTATCCATTCCGCCTACCATCAACAATTGTTTGAAAGTCTGCGGAGATTGTGGCAAAGCGTAAAACTGTCCCGGATTCATTCTGCTCGGTACAACGAAGTCTCTCGCTCCTTCCGGAGTTGATTTAATTAAAACAGGCGTTTCAATCTCAATAAATCCTTCGTCTGAAAGATAATTTCTCACTTTTTGCGCCATTTTGTGACGGAAGATCAATTTATCTCTTACCGGAGCTCTTCTGATATCCAGATAACGGTATTTCATTCTCAGTTCTTCACCGCCGTCCGTTTCATCTTCAATCTTAAATGGCGGAAGTTGAGATTCATTAAGTACTGTTAATTTTTCAACTAAAATTTCAATTTCTCCTGTTGGGATATTTTTATTTTTATCCTTTCTTTCAATTACTTTTCCTGTAACCTGGATAACAAATTCACGATTTAATTTTTTTACTTCTTCAAATAATTCATTAGAAGAAATTTCTTGACTAAAATACAACTGAGTAATTCCGTAACGATCTCGAAGATCTATCCAAATCATAAATCCTTTATCACGAATGGTTTGTACCCATCCTGAAAGTGTAACTTCTTCATTAAGATTTTTAAGAGATAATTCTCCGTTTGTGTGCGATCGAAACATAATTATTTGTTTAAAGTTCAATATTTAAAGTTCAAGGTTCAGAGTTTCCCGTTTAAAGTTTTGAATATCAAACCCAAAACATAGAATGCTGAACATTGAATTTTCCGAGTGCAAAGATAAGATTTTTGGATGTTTTTAAAACAAATTATTAAGAACTACTTCAAGAATAATTTTTCGTAAAACTTTCCATATGCTAAGTTTCAATCATTTTTGAATTAATACTTTTGCTTAAAACTAAAATGGAAAGGTTATGACGAAGTATATAGACTTTATCAAGAAGGCGTTAAGCGGTGACGATGTAGATTACACAAAGACGAGTATAAGAACGGCAGTGCTTCTGCTGGCGATTCCCATGATGCTGGAAATGGCGATGGAATCTGTTTTTGCGTTGGTCGACTTATATTTTGTAGGGCACCTGAAAGAAAGCGGCTATGCGATCCAGACGGTAGGTCTTACGGAATCTGTGCTTTCTGTCATGTATTCCATCGCGATCGGGATGAGTATGGCTGCAACGGCTTTGGTAGCAAGAAGAATCGGGGAGAAAAATCCTGAACAGGCTTCCAGAAGTGCGGCGCAGGTTTTATTGGTTTCGTTTGCGGTAACTTTTATTTTAAGTTTATTCGGAGTGATCTATGCTGAAGAAATTTTAATTCTGATGGGCTCAAAACCGGAAGCCGCCTTTTACGGGAAGGATTTTACGAGAATTATGATGGGAAGCAGCGTTATTATCATGCTTTTATTCTTAATTAACGGAATTTTCAGAGGGGCAGGAAATGCCGCCATTGCTATGAAATCTCTTTGGATCGCGAACATTGCCAATATTATTCTGTGTCCGGTTTTAATCAAAGGTTTTGGACCAATTCCGGCAATGGGTTTAACGGGAGCCGCTTTGGCAACCACGATCGGAAGAAGTATTGGCGTTATATATCAATTGTACCATCTTTTAATTGCAGATACGCAAATTAGAATTCAAACAAAATATTTTAAACCTGATTTTGATTTAATAAAATCTGTCATAAAAATCGCAACCCCAGGGATTTTTCAGTTCGTGATCGCTTCCTGCAGCTGGATTTTCCTGGCACAACTGGTTGCCACAACTGGCGGTGAAAATGCTTCGGCGGGATACCAAACGGCTTTACGACTTATGATGTTTTTCATGCTTCCGGCTTGGGGACTGAGCAATGCTGCATCCACTCTGGTCGGACAAAACATGGGAGCCAACGAAATGCTGAGAGCCGAACAATCTGTCATGAAAACGGTGAAATACAATGTGATTTTCATGCTGACGGTAAGCTTAATATTTTTCTTGCTAGGTGACTTCTTGGTAGGATTTTTTACACAGGAGATTGAAATTAAAAATTTTGCTAAAAATGCCTTACACATTATGAGTGTCGGATTTATTTTCTACGGAATCGGGATGGTAATGATCAACGCTTTCAACGGGGCAGGCGATACATGGACGCCGACCTGGGTGAATGTTTTTGGGTTTTGGCTGTTTCAGATTCCTTTGGCATATTTTCTTTCCAAACATTTCGGGATGGGGCCAAAAGGCGTTTTTATCTCCATTCCTGCTGCGGAAACTCTGATCACAATTGTCGCTTTTATTTTGTTTAAAAGAGGAAAATGGAAGACGGTGAAAGTGTAGGTGGCAGGGAAGATAGAAGATGGAAGTTACTATTGCAACGTAAATTTTCTTGGGTTTAAAACTTCCAGCCTCCAGCCTCTATCTTCCAGCCAAAAATAAAAGATTATAAAAATTTTAACAGCCCGGATATTTGTCCTTAAAGCCAGATTTTCTAAATTCGTAATAATCAACTAAATTTATTATTATGGGAAAAGGAGACAAAAAATCAAAAAGAGGAAAAATCAACAACGGAAGTTATGGTAAAAGAAGACCTAGAAAGGCTTCAAAATCGATAGAAGCTTCCGCAGAAAAAGCTAAAAAGTAAAGACATAAAAAAGGCCGGAGAAATTTTCTCCGGCCTTTTTTTATTACAAATTAAATTATTTTCCGCCAAAAAAGCCTCCGAGAATATCTCCCAATCCGCCACCGCCTTGCTGCTTTTGCTGATTGCCTCCTCCAAGAACGCTTCCCAGAATATCATTCAAAGGATTGCCCGAAGATTGAGATTGTCCACCACCTAAAACACTTCCTAAAATGTCGTTCAACGGACTGGATTGCTGATTCTGAGCCTGATTGGAAGCATTTCCGAGAATTCCTCCCAAAAGATCTCCCAAACCACCGGCACCAACATTATTCTGTTGTTTTTCTCTGCCGATATATCCCATGATTACCGGAGCCAGCATTGATAAAATCGGTCCGATCTTGTCAATGGAAATCCCTGTATTCTGAGAAAGCTGATTTTCTACATTCTGCTTATCTCCACCAAAAATATGATTTAGAATAGAGCCTCCTTCAGCCTGTCTTGCATCTGCCTGAGAAACATCGTCCAGGATGCTTCCGTCATGATCTTTATCCAAAGCATTGTTCAACGCTTCAGCTTCATTCGTGTCCTGAGATTTGTTTCTGAGATAAGAAATAATCAATGGGGCAGCTACTGCCAATAAAGCAATGACCTGGTTTCTGCTGATCCCGAATTTGTTTTCGGCCTGTTCAGCAACCTGATTGCCTGTGTTTCCTGTAAGTAGGTCGATTAAACTCATAGTTTGTGTTTATTTTAATTGTTAAGTAAACCAAAGTTATCAAAAATATTCTTTGATAATTTTTTTTAATTAAAAAACACTGTTAAAGTTTATAGAATTCTTTAAGCTATTGATTTTAAAATATTAATTTTTAAAAACCGGAACGTTTGAACACGCCTCTCCGAACATTAAAGATTTTACGATCGGCTTCAGTTGTTCTACCAATTCGATATAAGCATTTTCGGGAATTTCTTTGTCTGAACAGCCTTTTACCAATACTCTTTTTCCCCTCATTTCCCCGAAATCATGATTTCTAATGGCATTATGCATTAAAATGACTTCCAGATCTTCGCGGTCTCCAAAAACGATCTTTTTAGTGACATCCGTAAGTCTGGCCGTGATTAAAAAATACGCCCAAAGCGGAACAATAGCATCCGCAGAATTGTAGATGTAAACATATGTGTCGCGATACTCTTCAACATTGATGTCTGCCACTTTTTCACGAAAATCTTTCTCTTTTAAAATCATTTCCATGAAGAGAAAATCTTTCAGATCAATCCCTTTTCTCTCTCCTTTCGGAACAAGATCGGTAAGATCAAAATTGATGAGGCCACTTTCTGCAACTTTATTTCGGATTTCAAATTCTTCTGACATTTTTTATCATTATCTTTGAACAAATTTACAAATTAAGATCGTACAAAGGCTTAATTTGTTCTCTATTCCTATCATAGAAACCTCCCATAATTCAAATTTAATTTAAATAGAATAAAAGAGATTCTTGATGACATATAAATAATAAGAGATTTCAGAAAAATGAAGTATTATATTATCGCAGGAGAGGCTTCCGGAGACTTGCACGGCAGTAATTTGATGAAAGCCTTGAAGAAAAAAGATCCCGCTGCAGAATTTAGATTTTGGGGTGGCGATCTGATGGCTGCTCAGGGTGGAACATTGGTAAAACATTACAAAGACCTTGCTTTTATGGGCTTTTTGGAAGTGGCAAAAAATCTTCGTACCATTCTGAATAATATTAAATATTGCAAACAGGATATCAAAAACCATCAGCCGGATATTTTGATTTTGGTTGATTATCCGGGATTCAATTTAAGAATTGCAAAATTCGCCAAAGAGCTGGGGATAAAAGTTGTGTATTATATTTCACCGCAGCTTTGGGCCTGGAAAGAAGGAAGGGTAGAGATCATCAAAAAATATGTAGATGAAATGATGGTGATTCTTCCGTTCGAGGAAGATTTTTATAAAAAACATGGGGTTCACTCACACTTTGTGGGGCACCCTTTATTAGATGCCATTTCAGACCTGCAGGAAATTAATACTGAAAATTTTAAAGCAGAAAACGGCTTAAACGAAAAAGAAATCATAGCCCTTTTGCCCGGTTCGAGAAAACAGGAGGTGGAAAAAATGTTGGAAATGATGCTTTCTGTGAGACCTTATTTTAAAGAATATCAATTTGTAATTGCCGGAGCGCCAAGTCTTCCGAAAGATTTTTATCAGACGTATGTTGATGATAATGTGCATTTTGTTTCCAATAAAACCTATGACTTATTGCGATGTTCGAAAGCGGCTCTAGTAACTTCTGGAACAGCCACTTTAGAAACTGCTTTACTCAATGTTCCGGAAGTGGTCTGCTATCGGGGAAGTAAAATTTCTTACGCTATTGCGAAAAGATTAGTTAAAAATATCAATTATATTTCTTTGGTTAATCTCATTATGGATCGGGAAGTTGTAAAGGAATTGATCCAAAATGATTTGAATACTAAAAATTTAGTTGAAGAATTGAAAAAGATTATAGATGGTGATAAAAGAGCACAGGTTTTGAATGATTACGAACTTTTGAGGAAGAAATTAGGAGGTAGCGGAGCCAGTGATCATGCGGCTGAGGTGATTTTGAAAGTTTAAAATTTTTTTAAAAATATAATATAAATCGTAGAAGTTTTTCTGCGATTTTTTATTTGTAATATAATTTTCATTACATTTAAGACGCGTACCTTCTGTTGGATATATGTTTTTGAGCGCATTGATATTTAAAAAACTTTTAACCAAAAACATATTTTATGACAACGAGAAGGTCCTTTATACGACAAGGTCTGCTTGCTGCCGGTGGTCTGATGATTCCGAGCTCGTCTTTTGCCAATTTCATTTTATCAGGTAAAAAGAAAGTCATCGTAATCGGAGCCGGCTTTTCCGGGCTTGCAGCCGCAAATAAGCTCAATCAAAGAAATTTTGACGTAACCGTACTGGAAAGCCAAAACCGAATTGGCGGCAGAGTGTTTTCTCACCAGATGAATGATAATCTGGTTGTAGAACTCGGCGCTGAATGGGTAGGCAATTCACACAACAGAATTCTTGAGCTTTGTAATGAATTGAAATTAGATTTATCCGAAAACCAAATGGATACCCACCTTTTGTACAAGGGCATTTATAGTCCTGCACGACAATGGGATTTCAGTAAAAACTGGAAATTAAAAATGGAAAGCCTGCTGGAAAACTACAGGCATCTTAATGATAAAGATAAATTGATTCTTGATAAAATGGATTGGTGGCGGTATTTGGTGAATAACGGCTGCAAAGACCGTGATCTTGATCTTCGGGAATTGATGGACAGCACAGATTTTGGAGAAAGCATAAGAAAAGTCTCGGCCAATGCAGCCCTTTCCGAATATGTGGAAAATACCGGAGATACCCAAAATCAAATGGACAAGAAAATTATCGGGGGCAACACGATGTTGGCTCAAAGACTTTCGGAAAAATTAGGAAAAGAAAAAATACTGCTGAATCATGCTGTAACCCGCATTGAACAAGGCGATAAGGTAAAAGTATATTGTGCCAACGGAAAAGTTTTCGAAGCGGATAAAGTCATTTGTACCCTGCCGACTTTTGCCCTTAAAAATATAGACTGGAAGCCCGGTTTACCTGAAAATAAAATCGAAGCTCTTAATGAACTTCAATATGCACGGATTAATAAACATGCCATGCTGTTCGACAATCGTTTCTGGAAATCAGAAAATTTTGATATGGTGACCGATCAGTTGCCACATTATTTCTATCACGCGACCCAAGGGCAATCCGGATCGTCGGGCGTGCTGATTTCTTACAGTATTGGCGACAAAGCCGCAGTGATAGCCAATCAAAACGATATGACCAATTTTAAAAGTGTTCAGGAGACATTGCAGCCTGTTTTCGGGGATGTAAAGTCTCACCTGAAGCAGCAGGCCAATTATTATTGGGGCAACGATCAGCGGTCACACGGTTCTTATGCGATTTACGGTCCCGGACAGTGGTTCCGCGTGAGGCCGGTATTGAAAGAACCTTTTATGCATACACATTTTGCGGGAGAACATCTTGCAGATTGGCAGGGTTTTATGGAGGGAGCGATTGTTTCCGGAGAAGAGGCTGCCGGAGAATTTTGATTTTTTTAAGTTTAAAATTTTTAAAAATATACTATAAATCGTAGAAGTTTTTTCTGCGATTTTTCTTTTAAATAATGAATTTGATGAGGTTTTTAAAATTCTGAAATTTTGATGTGCAAATTTTTATCTGAATAAATATTTTTGCGGAAACACAAATTTTTTCAGTTGAATAAACAGCCTTTACTCATTCTTGCAGTTTGTTTCATTGTTGGAGTTTTGCTTCAGGACAAACTTTCTTTGGATAAAAATTATATTTATCTTGTTATCGGGATCTGCCTTTTGGTATTTATTGCTACGTTTTTCAAGTCGTATTTTTTGCATAAAGCAAAACCTTATTTATTAGGAATAATGTTTTTCGGAATTGGAATTATTCTACATTTTTTTAATTCTTTTTCACCTCAAAGTTTATCTGTTCCTAGAAATGAATTTATTATTTTTAAAATTTCCAAGAAATTAAATTCAACTGAAAAAAATAAAAAGTATGAAGCGGTAATTAATGTTGATAAGAAAACTGTGAATGCGGTTTTGTACGTTCCGAAAGATCATCAGGAATTGGATTTTAATCATTATTATAAAACAAAAGCTTTTATCACAAGTCCCAAACCTGCAAAATATGATTTCCAGTTTGATTATGCTAAATATTTAAAAAGAAAAAGTATTGATTATCAGTGTTATAGTAATGGTGATATTTTGTCTGCTGGAAGAAAAGATGTAAGCTTCATTGAAAAATTTTCACAAAAACGACTGGAACTGCTTCAAAATATTGATAAGTCAGAGATCTCTCAAAAGACAAAAGATTTTCTAAAAGGAATTATTCTCGCCGATCGTACAGAGATAGATTCGCAGACCATACAGGATTTCAACCGATCCGGATTGGTGCATTTTCTGGCCATTTCGGGAACACATATCGTTGTGATTTTTGGATTGTTTTATTTTTTATTGATGAAATTTTTTCCTTTAAAATTTAGAAAGTATGCAATTATTTTAAGTTTAATTTTCATCTGGCTTTTTGCTTTATTGATTGGATTGGGAAATTCGGTGGTACGTTCCTGTGTTATGTTGAGTGTTTATTTTGTGTATGTATTGCTTCAAAGGAAGCCGGATGTATTGCATTCTCTGGCTTTATCTGCTTTTATTATTTTGATTTTTGATACGCAACAGATTTTTGATGTCGGATTTCAATTGAGTTTTCTGGCGGTTTTAGGAATTTTCTGGCTGAATCAGCCGATTTTAAAATATTTTCCAAAACAGAATAATTGGTTTAAAAAATTAATTTTCAATACGATTTCAATTTCCGTATCTGCACAATTGGCTACATTGCCTTTGGTATTGTATTATTTTCATCAATTTTCTTTGATTTCCATCGTGGCCAACTTTTTCATTGTTCCGTTTTCGGAAATTATTATTGTCTTCTCATTTGTCATGACGGGTTTGATTGCTTTCAGTCTTGATTTTACTTTAATAAATACCGTTTACGACTATATTATTCAAATTTTATTAAAAGTGATTCATTGGTTTGCGGATTTCGACAGTGTGTTTTTTGAAAATATTCCTATGAATCTGGCTGAAGTTTTTTCTTTGTTTTTGATTGTTTATTTGATGAGGTTTGCCATTTTAAAATATAACTTTAAAAATTTGGCAAGATTGATGATGGCTGTGCTTACATTTTTCATTTTAAGGATAGGATTCAACTTTTATGAAAATCAAAAGACGGAAATTCTGGTTCACGATTTCTCTAAAAATAAAGTATTATCAATAAAAGAAGGAAATAAAGTGTGTTTCTGGATCAAGGAAAATTCAGATAAACAGAAGATTACGCAGTTTATTATTAATCCTTATTGCTCTTCAAGAAGGTTGGATAATGTTGAAATGAAGGTTGCCCCGAAGTCTGCCCGGCAAGTTGTTTATGATGGTAAAATTTATGAGATAAATTAATTGTTAAGTTTTTCTTAAATTCCTTTATTTGTACCATTTTAAGCTCTTATTTAGAAAGATTACAAACTGTCTAATTGTGAGATTTCTCACTTTTTGATATAGTTAACATTTCTTAATTTTGTGGGAAATCAAATTTAAACTTTTTATGGCAGGTTTAACGAGTTCTACGATAGGTAGAAAATATGCTATGGCATTATCAGCTTTATTTTTGCTGATTTTTCTTATACTGCATTTGACGACAAACTTATTATCTGTATTGCCGAATCGTGATATTTTCAACACGGCTTCTGACTTTATGGGGTATAATCCGTTTGTACAGTTCTTAATGCAGCCTATTCTTGGTTTTGCGGTTCTTTTCCATTTCATTATGGGATTTGTTCTTGAAATTAAGAATAACAAAGCACGTCCTGTAAAGTACGCTGCAAACAATCCTTCTGTGAACTCTTCATGGATGTCTAGAAATATGATTATTTCCGGAGCTGTTGTGTTGGCTTTCCTGGCATTACACTTTTACGATTTCTGGTTACATGAGATCAATTATAAGTATGTAGAAGGTATTGCTCCTGATGCAGAACGTTTCTGGCCAGAATTGCACGAAAAGTTTGCTGATATCTGGAGAGTGGCTTTGTATGTAATTGCTTTTGTATTATTAGGATTACACTTGGCTCACGGGTTTCAGTCGTCTTTCCAGTCAGTGGGAGCGAGACATCCAAAATATACTCCGGTAATTAAGGCATTTGGAAAATGGTATTCAATCCTTATTCCTGCAGGTTTTATTTTTATCGCAATTTTTCACTTTGTAACTCAATAATAATATCAATATACTTATGAGTAAATTAGATTCAAAAATTCCAGCAGGTCCTTTAAAGGATAAATGGAAAAATCATAAAGACCATATGAACCTTGTTGCACCAAACAACAGAGATAAGATTGATATTATTGTTGTGGGAACAGGTTTGGCAGGTGGTTCTGCTGCGGCTACTTTAGCGGAGCAGGGATATAACGTAAAGGCATTCTGCTATCAGGATTCTCCAAGAAGAGCACACTCTATTGCGGCTCAGGGAGGTATCAACGCAGCTAAAAATTATCAGGGAGACGGTGACTCTACATACAGATTATTCTATGATACCATCAAGGGTGGTGACTATAGAGCGAGAGAGGCCAACGTTTACAGATTAGCTGAAGTTTCTGCAAATATTATCGACCAATGTGTTGCTCAGGGTGTTCCTTTTGGACGTGAGTACGGAGGTCAACTAGATAACCGTTCATTTGGTGGGGTTCAGGTAAAAAGAACTTTCTACGCAAAAGGACAAACTGGTCAGCAGTTATTATTAGGTGCATATTCTGCAATGAGCCGTCAGATCGGTAAAGGTAGAATTAAAATGTACAACCGTCACGAAATGATGGATCTTGTAATCGTAGACGGAAAAGCAAGAGGTATCATCGCAAGAAACCTGGTAACGGGTGAGATCGAAAGACATTCTGCTCACGCTGTTGTCATTGCATCCGGAGGTTACGGAAACGTATATTTCCTTTCTACCAATGCAATGGGATCCAACGTTTCTGCAGCTTGGAAAATCCACAAAAAAGGAGCGTACTTCGCAAACCCTTGTTATGTACAGATTCACCCGACTTGTATTCCGGTGCACGGAACGCAGCAGTCTAAATTGACGTTGATGTCTGAATCATTAAGAAACTCAGGAAGAATCTGGGTTCCTAAGAAAATTGAAGATTCAGTAGCCATCAGAGAAGGGAAATTAAGACCTGAAAATATTAAAGAAGAAGACAGAGATTATTATTTGGAAAGAAGATATCCTGCGTTTGGTAACCTTGTACCTAGAGACGTTGCTTCTAGAGCAGCTAAGGAAAGATGCGACGCTGGTTTCGGAATCGAAAATAATGATACTCAGGAAGGTGTTTACCTTGATTTCTCTACAGAGATCATGAAAAAAGGTAAAGAAGCCGCTATCGAAAAACATATTCATAACCCGACCGAACAGCAGATCTATGATCTTGGTAAAAAGTGGATTGAGGAGAAATATGGTAACTTATTCGTAATGTACGAAAAAATTACTGCTGATGATCCTTATAAAACTCCAATGAAGATTTATCCTGCAGTTCACTACACAATGGGTGGTGTTTGGGTAGATTACAACCTTCAATCTACCATCCCTGGATGTTTCGTAATCGGTGAGGCCAACTTCTCGGATCACGGAGCGAACAGATTGGGAGCTTCTGCGCTGATGCAGGGTCTTGCAGACGGATATTTTGTACTTCCTTACACGATCGCAGATTACTTATCTGCAGATATCAGAACGGGAGCTATTCCTACAAATTCACCTTCATTCGACGAAGCTGAAAAAGGAATTAAAGAAAAGGTTGATTTCTTCTTAAATAATAAAGGAACACATTCAGTAGACCATTTCCATAAGCAATTAGGAAACATTATGTGGAATAAAGTAGGAATGGGAAGAACTCCTGAAGGTTTAAGAGAAGCGATCAAGGAAATCGAAGAAGTAAGAAACGATTTCTGGAAAAATGTTAAGGTTCCCGGAGATAATAACGGGATGAACACTGAGCTTGAAAAAGCATTCAGAGTAGCAGACTTCCTGGAATTGGGACAATTAATGGCTATCGATGCATTGCACAGAAATGAATCTTGTGGAGGACATTTCCGTGAAGACCACTCAACTCCGGACGGAGAAGCGGAAAGAGATGACGTGAATTACAAATACGTCGGAGCTTGGGAATATCAGGGAGGTGATATCAACGCGGAAGTGTTGCATAAAGAAGAGCTGATCTACGACAACATCGAAGTTAAAACGAGAAGTTACAAATAATCTCCAATCTTTAAATATAACATTATGAGTGCAAAAAAAGGCTTACATCTTACGCTGAAAATTTGGAGACAAAAAAATAATAAATCTAAAGGTCAGTTTGAGACTTATAAAATATCGGATGTTTCTACAGATTCTTCATTCTTGGAAATGTTGGACATCCTTAACGAAAATCTTATTAACGAAGGAAAAGAGCCGGTAGCTTTCGACCACGACTGCCGTGAGGGGATCTGCGGGATGTGTTCTCTTTACATCAATGGTAGAGCACACGGTCCGGATACAGGGATTACTACCTGCCAGCTTCACATGAGAATGTTCAAAGACGGTGAAACGATCGTTATTGAACCTTGGAGAAGTGCTGCTTTCCCGGTTATTAAAGATTTAATGGTAGACAGAAGCGCATTCGACAGAGTAATGGCTGCAGGTGGTTTCATTTCGGTGAACACTTCAGGTAATACTTTGGACGCCAATGCAATTCCGGTTCCTAAAGAAGATGCAGACAAAGCAATGGATGCTGCGGCTTGTATCGGATGTGGAGCTTGCGTGGCTACATGTAAAAACGGTTCTGCAATGTTATTCGTTGGGGCTAAAGTTTCTCAGTTTGCACTACTTCCTCAGGGTAGAGTAGAAGCGAAGAGAAGAGTTCTGAACATGGTGAAAGCTATGGACGAAGAAGGCTTCGGAAACTGTTCAAACACAGGTGCGTGTGAAGTGGAATGTCCTAAAGGAATTTCCCTTGAAAACATCGCCAGAATGAACAGAGAGTACATGGCGGCTTTCGTTGATCAAGGATAGAATTGATTTAATATACCACAAAAAAATCGTCTCCTTATTGGATGGCGATTTTTTTAGTTAAATCTTTCATAAAAGTAGTATTTAATTGTAATTAGTTTATCGAAAAACTTATTTTTGCGTAATTATAAAATTCAAAATGAAAAAATATCTTTTATTGTTTATCATCGCGGTTTTTGCGGTGTCTTGCTCTAAAAAAGTAGAAGTAAAAGGAAAAATTACTGGCGGTTCTCCTTTGGAGAGAATCGAATTCATTGAAGCTTCGGGAGTTGCTACATTACCATTAATCAATATCGGGGTAAATAAAGACGGAACTTTTTCCGGAAATTTTGAAGCTCCTAAAAGCGGAATGTATGTAATTTCTTATGGTGGAAAACAAAATTTAATTTATCTAAAAGGAGGTCAGAAACTTGAGATTTCAGGTAATGCATTGACTTTCCCATCAGAATATGTGATCACTGGAGATGCTAAGAAAAACAACGATTTCTTTACAGCTACTCAAAAATATCTTTCAACATATGCTCAGACAGTTAACATGAATGAGTTGATCATGAAAGATGAAAAAACTTTCTTAAAAGGAATTGAAAAAGTTCAGGCAGATATCAATAAGAATATCGATGAAAATGTAAAAAAATTCAGTCCTGATAACGAAATCATCACTTGGAAGAAAAACGATCTGGCGAGTACTTTATTGACGATCATGAACCAATATGAGCTGACTCACAAGCAAATGGGTAACCCATCTTTCAAAGTGACGAAAGCTTTCACAGATTTTGAAAACAAACTTCAGGAGAATAAAGATGTAATGGTAAAAGAAAACCCTTACTACAGACAATACCTTTTAGGGAAAATGAGTTCAGATTTCCAGAAATATGCAGAAGCAAACAGCAAAGGAAAAACGGATATTACAACTACAGAATTGTTCTCTGAGTATTTGAAAAAGAATCAAAAAGATCTTTCACAAACCGCTAAAGATTATCTTTTGGCTTTTGTAATGGCTCAGTCAGATATGCATCTTGGAAGCTCTGAAAAGACTGTTGAGAAAATCAAAAAGATCATCGATACAGATATTAAAGATGCTACCATCAAGGAAGATTTAAAGAAAATTCAGTTTGCTATCAATGGTTTCAAAGTGGGTGAATTAGCTCCTGAAGCATCATTGGTAAAACAAGACGGAAAAGCTTACAAACTTTCTGAAAATAAAGGAAAACCTTACTTATTAACTTTCTACGCATCATGGAATCCTTACATCGGTGAATCGACAATCCCTGTATTGAAAGAAGTTGTGAACTTTTACAAGTCTAAAATGAATTTCGTATTCGTAAATGTAGATGATACGAAAGATCAGTTCATAAAAACAAGTAACTCTCTACTGAAAGGAATTGCAGGAACTAATGTATATGGAGAAGGAGGATTAAATTCTGAAATTGCAAAAAAATACGGAGTTTACGGATTCAAATTACCTTGTTTCATCGTTGTAGATAAAGACGGTAAAATTGCAAGCAAAGTATTTGTAAACTTGGGAGAACAAGATGTAATAACAGTATTGGATAAACAAACTGGGCTTTCTGCTCCGAAAGTAAATCCTAACGTTCAGTTACAACCGGGAATGGGTATGGATCCTGCTGTAGTAGCGGCTCAACAGGCAGCTCAGCAACAGGCAAATCCTCAACCGGCTCAGACAAAATAATTTAAATTGAATATAGATAAAAACCTTGTCTTCGGATAAGGTTTTTTTTATTGTATTTTTGCAAACTGAAATGCAGATTTTCGACTTTGTCAAAGTTGAAAATCTCTGACAAAGTTTAAATATAAAAACAATACGAACAATAGAAATCTCTTAATGAAAAGAAATAAGAAGAATCTCATTCTTGAAAATATAAAGCTTTTAAATGCTGGAGCCAAAGGAGTAGCAATCGGAAGAACTGAAGAGGGAAAAACGGTAATGGTTTCCGGAGCAATTCCCGGAGATATTGTTAATGTAAGAGTAAAAAAAGCAAAATCAAAATACTACGAAGGGGAAGCGATAGAAGTTCTTGAAAGATCTCCTGACAGGGTAGAACCGAAGTGTATCCATTTTGGGGTCTGCGGCGGCTGCAAATGGCAGAATATGAGCTATGAAAAACAGCTTGCCTTCAAACAGGAAGAGGTTTATAATAATATTAAAAGAATCGGAGGCATTGATGACTTCGAAACAGTTCCAATCTTAGGTTCGGAAGAACATTATTTTTACAGAAATAAAATGGAGTTTTCTTTCTCCAATGCGAGATGGCTTACTCAATATGAAATAAGTTCTGAAGAAAATTTCGGAAATAAAGACGCTCTGGGTTTTCATATTCCCGGAATGTGGAGCAAAATTCTCGACCTTAAAGAATGTTTCCTTCAGGAAGATCCTTCTAATGCTATAAGATTAGCGGTAAAAGACTATGCCGTGAAGAATGGCTTAGATTTTTTTGATGTTAAAAATCATGAAGGTTTCTTACGAACTTTAATGATGAGACAAAACTCAAAAGGTGAGTGGATGGTTCTTTTCCAGCTGTACAGAGAAGAAAAAGAAAACAGAGAAAAGCTTTTTGAATTCTTACTGGAAAAATTCCCGCAAATTAAAACGCTGGTATATGCGATCAATCCTAAACCTAATGATTCTATCTACGATTTAAATATTAATACCTATTTCGGAGAAGGATTCTTAATGGAAGAAATGGATGGATTGAAGTTTAAAATAGGTCCAAAATCTTTCTTTCAGACCAATTATAAGCAAGCCCTGGAATTGTACAGAAAAACGTTGGAATTTGCTGATTTAAAAGGTGATGAAGTAGTGTACGATTTATACACGGGAACAGGAACAATTGCTCAATATGTGGCAAGAAATGCAAAGCAGGTGATCGGAATAGAATCTGTTCAGGAAGCCATCGATGCAGCCATCGAGCACGCCGAACTGAACGGATTGACCAATACAACATTCTATTGCGGCGATATGAAGGATATTTTCAATGATGAATTCCTTGCCAATCATCCAAAAGCAGACGTGCTGATCACCGACCCGCCAAGAGACGGGATGCATCAGAAGGTAGTAGAACAGATATTGAAGCTTTCCCCTGAAAAAGTGGTGTATGTAAGCTGTAATTCTGCAACTCAGGCGCGAGATCTGGCTTTAATGAAAGAACATTATAAGGTTGTGAAGATCTTACCTGTAGATATGTTCCCGCAAACGCATCACGTAGAAAATATTGCATTGCTGATTAAAAAATAATTTATTTAAATTTGACCATCAAATCTGAATAGGAAGATGAAATATTTTAAACTTCTCATAGCCATTTGTTTTTTAGGCTTGCTGTTTTCTTGCGGTGGCGATGATGATATTTGCGAAAGCGGAGAAGGAACGCCGAGAATGAAAGTGTCATTCAAAAATTTTGATACAGGAAAAGAAAAAACGATGGATTCTCTATATGTAGCCGTAGATTATGGCTCAGGAAAAGTGGAGCTTGGTAAGCAGACATCCATTACTTCCAGGGTAATTCCTTTAAGAGTGGACGATTCGCCCTTTACAGATGTGTATTTCAGAACTTCAAAAACCGGTGCTGAATCGAAAGTGAGAATAAATTATACGACAAAATCTATTTACGTTTCTCCGGGTTGCGGAATTAAGAAAACGTACGAAGATTTGAATTCAGTATTAGATCCTACAACAACTAATCCGGTAAAAGCTTTGGAAGCCGGACAAAACTTTATTGAGAATGAAGACAAGACTAATCTTTACCTTCTTTTTTAGTGTAATAAGCCTTTTGAGCTTTGCTCAGGAGAATAAGGAAGCCAAAAAAGAAAAATGGAAATACAAACCGAATTTTATGGTTGGTTTTGATGTTCTGAATACAGGAGTTTCTTTTTTCTCAGACAGAAAATTGTATCAGGGTTTTATATCATCAAAAGTTAAAGATAATATTCACGGAATCATCGAGGCCGGCTTTGAATCTAATGTTTATAATAAAAACAGTTATGATGCAAAAGTCAACGGTCCTTTCCTGAAATTAGGTGCATTTTATATGCTGGCTAGAGATCCGGAAAACGAGTTCAACGGCTTTTTCGCCGGAGGGAAAATCGGAGGGTCATTCTATACGCAGGAATATATGGCAGTTCCGGTTCGCGGTTACGGAGGAAGCAATTCTTCTATTGCATTTCCGTCATCTACACAGTCTTCGTATTGGCTGGAAGGCACGATTGGAGGAAGAGTTCAGCTATTTGAGTCTGATTTTTATATCGATGTTAATCTTCAGCCGAGATATTTGGTGTTTACCACAAAACAGGATGATATTCAGCCTATGATTGTTCCCGGATTTGGAAGAAGCTCTTCTAAATTTAATATGGGTTTTGCCTGGAATATTGCTTATAAATTCTAATATATCTTTAATTTAAATAATATTTTAAAGTATTAAGCTAAATAAATAATGAAGGCCTTGAATAGTATTATTCAGGGCTTTTTATTGTTAAATGTAAAAAATAAGTCTTATCCATTATTTTATTTGAAAAAATAATTTTTAATAATTTATTTATGTTAAAATATTCTTTTTAATAATTTTTTTGACATCTTGTAAGCCTAAAAGGTATATATTTGCGAAATTAAAAAAAAGGATTAAATGCGAAAATCTACTACTTCTAAAGTATTTCTTTTTATGCTATCTTTTTTTGCAGCAGGAATAAATGCTCAAAATACAGGTGGAAAAAAGAATGCTGAATTTAATGTAAACAAACCACAGAGTGAACTTGCAAAATCGAATGGTTTTGACAGATGTTCTACTGTAGAATACGAAAATTATCTTCAGGAGAAATTTCCTGGAAGAATGACTGCCGAACAGTTTGAATCTTGGCTGGCTCCTTTGATCAGAAACGCAAAAGTAGAAAAATCACAAAACGGAAATATTATTACGATTCCTGTTGTTGTCCATGTTATTCATAATGGTCAGGCGGTAGGAGTGGCTCCGAATATTGTTGATGAGCAGGTAATTTCTCAAATCACGGTAATGAACAACGATTTCCGTAGATTAGCAGGAACTCCGGGTTTCAATACAAATGCAGTAGGGGCTGATACACAAATTCAGTTTGCTTTGGCAAAAGTAGACCCGAATGGTAACCCAACAAACGGTATCGACAGGGTAAATCTTTGCCAGCCTTCATGGACTCAGGCTCAGATCGAAACATTTGTAAAACCAGAAACAATCTGGGATACTACAAAATATATGAATATGTGGAGTATAAACTTCCCAAACAGTTCTACGATTTTGGGATACGCTCAATTCCCTTCAGGATCTGGTCTTCCAGGTCTGAATGCTAATGGAGGAGAAGCATACACAGATGGTGTGGTTGCGAGATACACAACATTTGGAAGCAGTGATTATAACAATGGAACGTTTATATTGGCTGCACCTTATGACAAAGGTAGAACAATGACTCACGAAGTAGGACACTTTTTAGGGTTAAGACATATTTGGGGAGATCTTGCTTGTGGTACAGATTACTGTGCAGATACACCAACGGCACATACTTCCAACTATACTTGTAACGCAAGTATTGCTAGCTGCGATAGCCCGTCGATTTTCGAAATGGTTCAAAATTACATGGACTATACAAACGATACTTGTATGAATGTTTTTACGGTGAACCAGAAAGACAGAATCACAGCGGTAATGAACAATTCTCCTAGAAGACTTGAACTTAAAACTTCAACTGCAGATATGCCAATTGCATTATTTGCAAATGATGCTGAAGTGAAACTGGAAAGAGATTGCAGCACAATAGGTTGTTCTACAACAACAGCTCAAAACGTAAAAGTTTCTCTTTATAACAGAGGAACAAGCCCGTTAACTTCAGCTGTTATCACATATTCTGTAAACGGAAACACACAAACTTACAACTGGTCAGGAAACCTGGCTCAGGATAAATTTGATATTGTAACTTTACCGATGAACGCAGCTTCATTAGGAGGCTATATGAACATCAATGTAACTTCAGCTAATGGAGGAGCAGATCAGAGAGCTTCAAACAGTAATATTTCTGTTAATTATTTAGGAGCTCCTACAAGAATGGATACAAACGTTGTATTTAATCTTCAGTTGGATTCTTACGGAACTGAAACGACTTGGTCATTGAAAAACAGCGCAGGAACAGTAGTTGAGAGCGGTGGTCCTTATACAGATGTTACATTTCCTACTTTACCGGCTTTAAAGACATTTAACTGGACTTTGAATCCGAACGAGTGTTATACATTTACAATCAATGACTCTTACGGAGATGGGCTTTATCCATACGGAGGATATTATAATATCAAATCTCAGTCAGGTAATGTATTGCTTTCGGGATCTCATTTCAGCTCTACACAAAGCAGAACATTGAAAGCTCAGGTATTAGCTACCCATGAAGTGGTGAAAAAAGAAACTTTCGGATTGTATCCTAATCCTGCAAATGATGTATTAAACATCACGAATGTTTCAAACAAAGCTAAATTTGAAATCCACAATGCAGTGGGCCAGCTTGTAAAAGGCGGAACCATTGACAATAATCAGGTAAGAGTTGCTGATTTAGTAAAAGGAACTTATATCATTACTATTAAAGACAATACTATTTCTGAAAGCATTAAATTCATTAAGAAATAAAAAAACTTAATTGTAATATTAAAAATAAAGCCTTGGGTATCTGCTCAAGGCTTTTTTATTATGTAGAATATCTTTAAAAATTAAATAATGATATCACTATTGGTTGAAAAAAATAGTCTTATTAAATTATCTGCATTATAATATACGTTTTATTGAAAATTAACTGGATACATAGTGCTTAAAGGTATATATTTGTTAATGTAAAAAAATACTCTTAAATGAAAAAACTTATTACAACTTTATTCTGCAGCTTTTTAGGAGGTGCCCTGTTTGCGCAATGGGCTCCGACTACATTTGCTGGGGGAACGGACAAAACTTCTCATATAAGAAGTTATTATAAGCTGGATCTTAATAAGATCAGACAACAGCTTAAAGATGCTCAGGAAACAGGAAAAAATGCAAAGCCAGTAGAAATTTCTTTACCTACTTTGGATGGTAGAATTGAAAAATTTGCAGTGTACAGCTTTCCTGTAATGGCTAAAGATCTTGCAGACCAATATCAATTAGGGTCATATGTAGGAGTAGGGATTGATGATCCTTCGAAATACTTGAGATTTTCAGTAGCTCCGAACGATTTCCAGTCTATGATCATCAAAAATGGGGCGTATGAATTTATAGAACCGGTTGATGCCAATAAAACAACGTATGGAGTACATCCTAAAACGAATAAAGGCAACGGAGATTTCACATGCTCTACTACTGAAAGTAAAGTATCAAAAGATGAAATGAAGAAGCTTTACGAGATGGGGAAATCCTTTACCAACCAGCCAACAAATTTTGCTAAAAATTCTGATAAGAAATACAGAACGATGAGACTGGCAATGTCTGTAACAGGAGAATATACCCAATATTTCGGAGGTACGGTTGCTGGGGCGCTTACGGCAATTAATGCTACGATGACCAGAGTAAATGGTGTTTTCGAAAAAGATTTTGCTTTACACTTAAATATGCAGAATTATCCGGCTATCATATATACTAATCCTTCAACCGATCCTTATTCACCTGCATCACAAATGGGCAACTGGAATTTGCAGTTACAGCAAACGTTGACAACAAACGTAGGAGATGCCAATTACGACATTGGTCACTTATTCGGAGCTTCCGGAGGTGGAGGTAATGCGGGGTGTATCGGTTGTGTATGTATAGCTCCAACAACAGCAGATCCTGAAGGAAAAGGATCAGGATATACTTCTCCTGCAGATGCAATTCCGCAGGGAGATAATTTCGATATTGATTATGTGGCTCACGAAATGGGTCACCAGTTAGGAGCCAATCATACATTTTCACAAAATATAGAAGGAACAGGGGTAAATATGGAGCCAGGTTCCGGATCTACGATTATGGGATATGCAGGTATTGTTCCGGGAGCAAACGTTCAGATGCACTCAGATGCATACTTCCATGTGGCAAGTATCGAGCAGGTTCAGACTAATTTAATGAGTAAAACTTGTGATGTTGAAACTACAATTACAAACAATCCTCCGGTAATAGGTGCACTTTCAAATTATACAATTCCAAAAGGAACGGCATTTGTTTTAACGGGAACAGCAACTGATCCTGAAAATGATCCGATGACGTATACATGGGAAGAATATGATAGCGCTACTTCCCCGGTAACAACCGTTACAGGAAACAATACAACAGGAGCATTATTCAGATCCTGGACTCCGACAGCAACAGGTAATACAAGATATTTTCCTAAATTATCATCAGTTTTAGCAGGTAACCTTACTGTTCCTGCAGATTGGGAAACAGTATCTAATGTTGCCCGACCTACAAACTTTAAATTAACGGTAAGAGACAACAATCCTGTTACTACTTCTCAACAAACACAAAGTGGTCTGGTGACTGTTACAGTATCGAATGATGGAC
This sequence comes from Chryseobacterium wanjuense, assembly GCF_900111495.1. Taxonomy (NCBI): domain Bacteria; kingdom Pseudomonadati; phylum Bacteroidota; class Flavobacteriia; order Flavobacteriales; family Weeksellaceae; genus Chryseobacterium; species Chryseobacterium wanjuense. The sequence goes on from NZ_FOIU01000004.1 coordinate 163,079, forward strand.
CATTTAAAGTAAATACACCTAATGCTCCTCATACAGTACCTGCAACAATTCAATGGACTGTAGCCAATACAGCAGCAGCACCATACAACGCAGCTAATGTTAAAGTCGATTATACAACAGATAACGGAACAACGTGGACAGTATTGTCGGCTTCAACTCCAAATGACGGGACAGAAAATTTTACTTTCCCTGCAGCTTTAAGTGGACAGACGATAAAATTGAGAATTTCTTCGATAGGAAATGTATTTTATGCAGTAAAGCCAATTGCTATTTATACGATGACTCCATGTGATGGTTCGGCACCTACAGGAGTAACGACAAGTAATATTACACAAAATACAGTAGATGTAAACTGGATGCTAGTCTCAGGAGCTACTTATATTATCCGTTATAAAAAGCTTACCGACACAACTTGGCAACAAACCACCTCTACAACTAATAGTATAACGTTGTCAGGTCTTGAAGACAGTACAACTTATGAAGTTCAGGTAGCAGCAGTTTGTTCAGGAACTCCGGGAGCTTATTCAGCTTCTTCAAACTTTACAACACAGGGGATGGCCTATTGTACATTAGCATCTGTAGATTCGAATTATGAATATATTTCAAATGTAACGCTGGCAAATGTTAATAATAATTCCATGGCGAGTACATATACCAACTATACGACAGACCCTACTAAAGTGGTGAATCTAGTGAAAAATTCAACAAATAACGTAGTATCTGTTTCTAAGTCATGGGTGAGTACTCTATATGATGAAGCGGTAAGAGTATGGATAGACTTTAATAAAAACGGAACTTTTGATGCTTCTGAATTAGTAATGGATTCTCCATTAAGTAAAACCACCCCGGTTACGGCCACCTTTACAGTCCCTTCTACAGCTGTTGTAAATAAAGTATTAAGAATGAGAGTGGCAATGAGTGATTCAGCGTCGCCACCTACATGCGGAACTTTTCAGTATGGTGAGGTTGAAGATTATAATGTAATGATCTCCGATGTATTGGCAACAAATGATCTGAATGGTCCTAAAAATGACATCCAACTATATCCAAACCCTGTTTCAGATATCTTGAATGTAACTAAAGTTTCTGATAAAGCAGCTTATAAAATTTACAGTGCTGCAGGTCAATTGGTTGAAAGCGGAACTATTAATGGTGGAAAAATTAACGTTTCAGCCTTAATAAAAGGAGGTTATGTGATTACCATTGAAGATAAAGGAAGAGATTTATTTAAATCTAAGTTTATCAAAAAATAACGAATTCTCTAAATAATAATGAATCCTCATGTTCGCATGAGGATTTTTTATTTTTTTAAGGGGTATGATGAATAAAAAACTTTTTTTTGTTAATTGAGGTTTAAAGTTGATATTTGATTGCTTAAATTAATTATATTTGAATAATAAACATAATTGAAAAGCTATGAAGAAATTTTTTACTTCTTTCTTTTCTCTTTGTGTGTTGGGTGCAGTGAGTGCACAATGGTCGCCAACGGCATTTAAAGGAGAGAAATTAAGAAAAGAGGCTAATATCAAAGCCTATTATTCATTGGATATTTCAGCACTAAGATCTCAATTGGCCAATGCTCAGGAGACCGGAAAAGGTGCGAAAGCAGTTGAAATTTCTTTACCGACAATGGATGGTAAAGTTGAAAAATTTGCAGTTTACAGTTTACCTGTAATGGCAAAAGATCTTGCAGATCAATACCAATTAGGGTCATATGTAGGTGTCGGAATTGATGATCCTTCAAAATATTTGAGATTCTCTGTAGCACCGAACGATTTCCAGTCTATGATTATCAAAGGCGGGGAATATGAATTTATTGAGCCGGCCAATACCGCTAAAACAGTTTACGGAGTGCATCCTAAAACAAACAAAGTAGCAGGAGGTTTCCTTTGCAGCATGAATGAAAGTGCATTGTCTAAACAACAAATGGATGCCTTATATGCAAAAGGTAAAACTTTTACGAATCAGCCTACAAATTTTGCTAAAAGTTCTGATCAGAAATACAGAACGATGAGACTGGCAATGTCTGTAACTGGAGAATATACCCAATATTTTGGAGGTACAGTAGCAGGAGCCCTTACGGCAATTAATGCTACAATGACCAGAGTAAACGGAGTTTTCGAAAAAGACTTTGCTTTACACTTAAATCTACAGAGTTTCCCGGGGGTAATTTATACCAACCCGGCCACTGACCCTTATTCTCCAGCAGCAACAGGTGCAGCAGGTGCATGGAACTTAGAACTCCAAAATACATTAACTACCAATGTAGGAAATGCTAACTACGACATTGGTCACTTATTCGGAGCTTCCGGAGGTGGAGGTAACGCAGGATGTATTGGCTGTGTATGTACAGACCCTACAACTGCGGAACCGGAAGGGAAAGGATCAGGATATACTTCTCCTGCAGACGCAATTCCGGAGGGAGATAATTTTGATATCGATTATGTTGCTCACGAAATGGGTCACCAGTTAGGAGCTAATCACACATTCTCACATAATATTGAAGGAACAGGGGTAAATATGGAACCAGGTTCCGGATCTACCATTATGGGCTACGCAGGTATTGTTCCCGGAGCAAACGTTCAGATGCACTCAGATGCATATTTCCATGTAGCAAGTATTTTACAGGTTGAAGATAATCTTTCAACTACAACTTGTGATGTTGAAACAAACATTATTAATAACCCTCCTGTGATCGGAGCTCTTACAGATTATACAATTCCAAAAGGAACAGCTTTTGTTTTAACAGCAACAGCTACTGACCCTGAAAATGACCCAATGACGTATACTTGGGAACAGTTTGACAGTGCAAGTACTTCGGTAACAACTGTTACAGGAAACAATACAACAGGAGCATTATTCAGATCTTGGACTCCAACAGCTACGGGTAATACAAGATATTTCCCTAAGTTATCATCAGTATTAGCAGGTAACCTTACCGTTCCGGCAGATTGGGAGACAGTATCGAACGTAGCGAGAGCAACCAACTTTGTTTTAACAGTAAGAGATAATAATCCTGTTGCAACTTCTCAGCAGACTCAAAGTGATATCGTAACGGTTACGGTAGGTAGTCAAGGACCATTTAAAGTAAACACTTCTCAAGTATACCATAACACACCGTCAACTGTAGCATGGGATGTAGCAGGTACTACTGCAGCACCATACAATGTTGCCAATGTTAAAATCGATTATACAACAGATAACGGAACAACATGGACAGTTCTTTCTGCTTCTACTCCAAATGATGGGTCAGAAAACTTTACTTTCCCGGTTGCTCTAAATGGACAAAATATTAAACTAAGAGTTTCGGCGATCGGAAATATTTTCTACGCTGTAAAATCAATTTTAGTAACAGCCGCTGCTCCTTGTAACGGAACTGCTCCTACAAACGTAACATTTACAAATATCACATCTTCGTCAGCAGTTGTAAACTGGAATACGATTTTAAATGCTACTTATATTATCAGATATAAAAAATCTACGGAAACAGCTTGGCAACAAACGACTTCCACTACAAATTCAGTTACATTAAATACTTTGGAAGAAGGAGTTAGATACGATGTTCAGGTAGCGGCGGTTTGTTCAGGAACTCCTGGAGCTTATTCTGCAAACAGCCAGTTTATTACACTGTCGTCTGTTTCTTATTGTACATTGACGTCTTCTGATCCTTCTGAAGAGTATATCTCCAATGTTACATTAGCCAATGTTAATAATACTTCAGGTTCTAGTACTTATACGGATTATGGACCGGATCCTGCAAAATTGATAAATCTTATAAGCGGATCTACCAATAACAATGTTTCTGTAACTAAAACTTGGCCGGCTGATATTTATCCGGAAGGGGTAAGAGTTTGGATCGATTTTGACAGAAACGGAACTTTTGATACAGCTGAAATGGTATTGAATTCTGCAGCTGGCACAACACCAACAGTAAGTGCAACATTTACAGTTCCTGTAACAGCAGTACAGAATAAAACTCTTAAAATGAGAGTGGCACTGAGATATAATACTGTACCTGCTGCTTGTACATCTTATACATATGGAGAAGTGGAAGATTATAATGTGATGGTTACACCTACTGCATTAGCTACAAATGATCTTAATACTCCTGAAAATGCAATTCAATTATATCCAAACCCTGTTTCAGATATCCTGAATGTAACTAAAGTTTCTGATAAAGCAGCTTATAAAATTTACAGTGCTGCAGGTCAATTGGTTGAAAGCGGAACTATTAATGGTGGAAAAATTAATGTTTCAGCCTTAATAAAAGGAGGTTATGTGATTACCATTGAAGATAAAGGAAGAGATTTATTTAAATCTAAGTTTATTAAAAAATAACGAATTTTTTAAATAATAATGAATCCTCATGTTCGCATGAGGATTTTTTATTTTTTTAAGGGGTGTGATGAATAAAAAACTTTTTTTCAATAATTAAGATTGAAATTTATCATCCGAAAGCTTAAAATAGCTATATTTGGCTCCGTAAATTTAATTGAAAAGCTATGAAGAAATTATTTACTTCTTTCTTTTCTCTTTGTATGTTGGGTGCAGTAAGTGCACAATGGTCGCCAACAGTATTTAAAGGAGATAAGGTAAGAAAAGAGGCTAATATTAAAGCCTATTATTCTTTGGATATTTCAGCACTAAGATCTCAATTGGCTAATGCCCAGGAGACAGGAAAAGGTGCGAAAGCAGTTGAAATCTCTTTACCGACAATGGATGGTAAAGTTGAGAAGTTTGCAGTATACAGTTTACCTGTAATGGCAAAAGATCTTGCAGATCAATACCAATTAGGCTCATACGTGGGTGTTGGAGTTACTGATCCTTCAAAATATTTGAGGTTCTCTGTGGCACCGAACGATTTCCAGTCTATGATTATCAAAGACGGGGAGTACGAATTTATTGAGCCTGCCAATACTGCTAAAACAGTTTACGGAGTGCATCCAAAAACGAATAAAAACGGACAAGGCTTCTTATGTTCTACAAATGAAAGCCCGGCTGCTGTAAAGCAGATGCAAGAATTATTGAAACAAGGTAAAACTTTTACGAATCAGCCTACGAATTTTGCGAAAAGCACTGATCAGAAATACAGAACCATGAGATTGGCAATGTCTGTAACAGGTGAGTATACGCAATTTCATGGAGGTACAGTAGCAGGAGCTCTTGCAGCGATCAATGCTACAATGACCAGAGTAAACGGAGTTTTCGAAAAAGACTTTGCTTTACACTTAAATCTGCAAAGTTTCCCGGGGGTAATTTATACCAATCCAGCTACTGACCCTTATTCTGCAGCAGCAGCGGGTGCAGCAGGTGCTTGGAACTTAGAACTTCAGAATACATTAACTACCAACGTAGGAAATGCCAACTACGATATCGGTCACTTATTCGGAGCTTCCGGAGGTGGAGGTAATGCAGGGTGTATCGGTTGTGTATGTACAGACCCTACAACTGCGGAACCGGAAGGGAAAGGATCAGGATATACTTCTCCAGCAGATGGAATTCCACAAGGAGATAATTTTGATATCGACTATGTTGCTCACGAAATGGGTCACCAGTTAGGAGCTAATCACACATTCTCACATAATATTGAAGGAACAGGGGTAAATATGGAACCAGGTTCCGGATCTACTATTATGGGTTATGCAGGTATTGTTCCTGGGGCAAACGTTCAGGCACATTCAGATGCATATTTCCATGTAGCAAGTATTTTGCAGGTTGAAGACAATCTTTCAACTACAACTTGTGATGTTGAAACAAACATTACTAATAGCCCTCCTGTGATCGGGGCTCTTACAGATTATACGATTCCGAAAGGAACAGCTTTTGTTTTAACAGCAACAGCTACTGACCCTGAAAATGATCCAATGACATATACTTGGGAGCAGTTTGACAGTGCGACTTCTTCAGTAACCACAGTTACAGGAAACAATACAACAGGAGCATTATTCAGATCTTGGACTCCGACAGCTACAGGTAACACGAGATATTTCCCTAAATTATCATCAGTTTTAGCAGGTAACCTTACCGTTCCGGCAGATTGGGAAACAGTATCGAATGTAGCAAGACCGACAAACTTTGTATTAACGGTAAGAGACAACAATCCTGTTGCGACTTCTCAGCAGACTCAAAGTGATATCGTAACAATTACAGTAGGAAATAACGGACCGTTCAAAGTAAATACTCAGTATGCAAACGTAAACACTCCGGCTCCAATTGAGTGGGATGTAGCAGGTACTACTGCAGCTCCTTACAATGTTGCCAACGTTAAAATCGATTATACAACAGATAACGGAACGACTTGGACAGTTCTTTCTGCTTCCACTCCAAACGACGGATCAGAAAACTTTACTTTCCCTTCATCAATGAACGGACAGATTATTAGATTGAGAGTTTCTGCTATCAATAACGTATTCTATGCAGTAGGAAAAATCACAGTAGCTGCTTTTGCTCCTTGTGACGGTTCTGCTGTTACAGGTGTGACAACTAGTAATGTTACTGTTAGTGGAGTTACAGTAAACTGGACGCCGGTTTCGAATGCTACATACATTATCCGTTATAGAAAAGTAGGAGAAACAACTTGGCAACAAACAACTTCTACTACTGCTACGGTAACATTATCAGGTTTAACTGACAGTACAAATTATGAAGTACAGGTAGCAGCTGTTTGCTCAGGAACTCCTGGTGCTTATTCTACATCAGCTACATTTACTACAAGTGCGATACCATATTGTACAGCTTCAACAGTTACTGCTGCTAACCTTTATATTTCAAAAGTACAGGTTGCAAATATCAACAATAACTCTGCAGGAAGCACATATACAAGTTATACAGCAAACCCGGCTCTTCAGATCAACCTTGTAAAAGGAACTGCTTATCCGATGACTATTAATAGTAATATTGCAGCTTACGATGCAGCAATGGTATTTATTGATTACAACAGAGATGGTGTATTTGCTGCTACTGAAAGAGTATTGAACTTCCCTGTAGCCAATGTTTCTACATTCACAGGATCGTTCACGGTTCCAACTACTGGAGTTGTTGAAGGTCAAACATTAAGAATGAGAGTTCTATTAGGCTATGCGGGACAAGATAACGCTGGACTAAGTGCACCTGCAACATGGGTATGTGGAGTTAATTTTAATGACGGAGAAGTTGAAGACTACAATGTTGTTGTAACTGCTACACCTTTAGCAACGGATGAAGTTTCTGGTCCTAAAAATGATATTCAAATATATCCAAACCCGGTATCAGACATCTTAAATATCACTAAGGTATCTGATAAGGCTGCTTATAAAATTTATAGTGCTGCCGGACAATTGGTAAAACACGGAACTATCAATAACGGACAAATCAATGTTACTGAGCTTATCAAAGGAGCGTATGTAATTACGATTGAAGATAAAGGAAAAGATCAATTCTCTTCTAAATTTATCAAGAAATAATCTATACGATTTAAAATAATATTTAGAAATCCTCAGGTTTACCTGGGGATTTTTTTTGTTTTTATTTAATCTAAAAAATGCCGGTATGATCTTTTTGGAGAAATATGTTTTCTAAATTGAAATGCATTAAAAGATTAATTCACTTTAAAGTTTCTTTAAAATAATTAAGAATACTTTAAATATGGGGAATAGTAGGGGATTTTTTTATTTTGAATACATAAATTGAATTGTTGTGAAATTTGTATAAAAAAAATGGATATATTTATAAATTAATAACAAAAAATGATTAGATTTGTGTAATTAATATAATATATTGAGAAAGTTATGAAGAAAAAATTTACTTCTTTCTTTTTCCTCTTTTTGTTTGCGATAACCAGTGCACAATGGAGTCCCACGACATTCAGGGGAGAAAAAAACAGAGCGAATGCCGACATTAAAGGCTATTACTCTCTAGACATTTCTTTACTAAAGTCTCAATTGGCAAAAGCGCAGGAAACGGGCAAAAATGCAAAGCCCGTCACCATCTCTTTGCCAACTTTAGGAGGGAAAATTGAAAAATTTGCCGTTTACAGCTTCCCAGTAGTGGTGAAGGAACTGGCAGATCAGTATCAATTAGGATCTTACGTAGGAGTTGGGATAGACGACCCCAACAAGTATCTGAGATTTAGTTTGGCGCCCGACGATTTTCAGTCGATGATTATCAAGGAGGGCAAATACGAATTTATAGAACCGGTCGACAAAAACAAAACAGTTTACGGTGTGCATCCAAAAACTGATAAAAGTAATGAAGGCTTCCTATGTTCTATGAACGAAGATCGACTATCTAAACAAGAGATAGAAAATCTTTACACGACAGGAAAAGCATTTTCTAATCAGACAATGAATTTCTCTAAAAATTCTGATAAGAAATACAGAACAATGAGACTGGCAATGTCTGTAACAGGAGAGTACACCCAATATTTCGGAGGCACTGTTGCCAATGCATTAACGGCTATTAATGCTACCTTAACAAGGGTAAATGGTGTATTTGAAAAAGATTTTGCTTTACACTTAAACTTACAGAACTTTCCGGGGGTAATTTATACCGACCCGGCTACTGACCCTTATTCACCTGCAGCACAGATGAACAACTGGAATTTGCAGCTACAGCAAACGCTGACTGCAAATGTAGGGAGTGCCAATTATGATATTGGGCATTTATTCGGTGCGACAGGAGGTGGTGGTAACGCAGGATGTATCGGCTGCGTTTGTATTGATCCTGCTAATAATACAGCGACTCAGAAAGGATCAGGATATACTTCTCCTGCAGATGGAATTCCGCAGGGAGATAATTTCGATATTGATTATGTGGCTCACGAAATGGGACACCAATTGGGAGCTAACCACACATTCTCTCACGGTCTGGAAACAGCTGGTGTAAACCAGGAACCTGGTTCCGGATCTACTATTATGGGATATGCAGGTATCACGGGTGCAAATACTGATGTTCAGCCGCACTCAGATCCTTATTTCCATATTGCAAGTATTAAACAAGTTCAGACAAACCTGATCAACAAAAATTGTGATGTTGAAACTACAGTTACAAACAATCCGCCTGTAATTGCGGCTCTGCCTGCTTATACTATTCCTAAAGGAACGGCTTTCGTGTTAACAGCTTCTGCTACAGATGCTGAAAATGACCCGATGACGTACTGCTGGGAAGAAGTAGATAATGCAAGTGTTACGATTAATAAAAATAATTTAGGAACAACTGCAAGCGGAGCAAGCTTCAGATCACTTAATCCTACAACCAGCCCTACAAGGTACTTCCCTAAGTTATCTTCTGTATTGGCTGGAGTTTTAAATAACTCAAACAACCAATGGGAATCTGTTTCCACTATTGCAAGAAACTCTAAGTTTGCCGTAACAGTAAGAGACAACAATCCTGCTGCAAACCAACAACAGACTCAGTTTGCAGAACAAACGATTACCGTAGGAAACGACGGACCTTTTAAAGTAACTACTACGACTGCTTACAATAACGGTCCTACAAACGTTACTTGGGATGTTGTGAATACAACGGCTGCTCCTTATAGTACTGCTAACGTTAAAATTGACTATACAACAGACAACGGAGTAACATGGACTGTACTTTCTGCTTCTACTGCTAACGACGGAAATGAATCATTTAACATTGCCGGTCTTACTGTAGGAAATATTATTAAAATCAGAGTAAGTGCAATCGGAAATGTATTCTATGCAATAGGTAGTGCTACAATAGCAAGTTTGGCTAACTGTACAACTGCTCCTCCAACAGGTATCACAGTGACTGCAATTACGCAGACTACAGCTACAGTTTCTTGGACAGCAGCTGCTAATGCAACATACGTAATTCAGTATCACCCTGTAGGAAGCACAACTTGGACTACCGTTACGTCTACCGGAAACTCTATAGGTCTTACAGGTCTTAGTGATGGTATTCAGTATGAAGTACAGGTGGCTACAGTGTGTAGTGGTGTTCAGGGACCTTTCTCTGCATCTACCAACTTTACTACACTGGGACTTACTTACTGTACTATGACGTCTAGTAACTTTGGTTCAGAATATATTTCAAACGTAAGTGTAACGCCTATCGGAGCTGCTCCTATGAGTAACAACTCTGCAGGTTCTACTTATACTGACTATACTACTACGCCAAGTGCTTTAGTAAACCTTGTCATCGGATCTACCGGAAATACAATTTCTGTTACTAAATTCTTCCCTGGTACTCAATGGAGTGAAGCCGTGGGAGTTTGGATTGACTTTAACAGAAACGGAACATTCGAAGCTACGGAACAAATCATGAATACACCAGCTAACACGACTACTCCTGTTACTGCTACATTCAACGTTCCGGCTACGGCTTACAACGGACCTGCAACGACAAGAATGAGAGTTGCAATGAGATACAGTACAGCTCCTGTAATGTGTCAGAGCTTTGGTGATGGTGAAGTTGAGGATTATGCTGTAAAATTAATTCAGCCGATTCCTTGTACAAGTAATGCTCCATTAAACCTTAATGTTACAAGTATCACGGCAACTTCTGCTTTTGTAACTTGGGATCCGGTAACGGGAGGTACTTATGTTCTTCAATGGAGACCGGTTGGTTCTACTACATGGACTACGGTTCCTTTAACTACACCTTCTTATGTTATTAATGGTTTAACAGAGCAGACTCAATATGAAGTACAGGTGGCTTATGTTTGTTCGGGTGTTACAGGTACATTCACTGCACCTTATCAGTTTACAACACCTCCGGTTACGTATTGTAATAATACTCCTACCGCTAATACGAATGGTTATATTTCTAATGTAACAATTACTCCAACAGGTTCTTATGTGATGAGTAATAACTCAGCAGCAAGCACTTATACAAACTTTTCTGCAGACCCTGCTAAATTGGTTACATTAGTTCGTAACTCTACAAATAACACTATTTCTGTTTCTAAATCTTGGTCTGGAACATTCCAGTCTTATATAGCAACTTCTGCTTGGATTGACTTTAACAGAAACGGTATTTTTGAAGCTAGTGAAAAAGTAATAGGCGTAGGTACAAGTATCACTACACCTATCACAGCTACGTTTACGGTTCCGGCGACTTCTTACAACGGACCGTTGACATTGAGAATGAGAGTGATTGTTGCTACTAGTACAATCAATGATCCTTGTGCAACAATTTCAGAAGGTGAGGTAGAAGACTACGCGGTTAAGATCATCGATCCGCAGCCATGTACAACAGCTCCTCCGACTCCGATTATTGTTTCAAACGTAACAGCTTCTACAGCCCTTGTTTCTTGGGTAAGTACTACCGGAGCTACTTATACATTAAGATATAGAACAGGTACAGGTGCTTGGACGGTGATTGCTGCTGCTACCAACCCGTATACTATTATTAACTTAAATGCTTCTACTACTTATGAAGTACAGGTAGCGACAATCTGTGGCGGTACTACAGGTGCTTGGTCAAACTCTGTAAACTTTACGACTCCTACAAGTACATATTGTAACTCAGGAACAGCTACGGTTACGGATGGTTATATCAATAATATAACAGTGACGGGTACCAGCACACCAACTATGTCTAACAACTCTGGTGCTACTACATATACAGATTATTCAAACGATGCTACTAAGATTATCACATTAGCTCGTAACTCTACGGGTAACATCTTATCTGTAGGAAGAACAATCTTATCCAGTACATATTCTACATATGCATGGCTGGATTTCAACGGTGACGGAATATTTAATAATAACCCGGTTACTGTTCCAGGAGGGGAGAGAATCATGAATTTAGGATATTCTTCTACAACTCCTGTTACTGCTACATTTGCTGTTCCTGCCGGAGCTTATGCTGGTACGAACAAAGTGAAAATGCGTGTAATTGTATACTTCTTGACTCCAACTGATGCTTGTTCACCGCTTACAAGTAACGGGGAAGTTGAGGATTATCAAGTGAAATTTATCGATATTCAGCCTTGTACTACAGCAGCTCCTACGGGAATTACAGTTACGAATATTGCAGCTACTACAGCTACAGTATCTTGGATCTCTTCTACAGGTGCTACTTATTTAGTAAGATGGAGAACTACTTCTCCGATTGGAGCATGGAACGTATCTCCTGCACCGATCACAGGTAATACTTATAATATTACAGGTCTTACAGAGCAAACAGCTTATGAAGTACAGGTTGCGACAATATGTGGTGGTGTTCAGGGACCTTGGTCTACTTCATTACCATTTACAACGACACCTATTACGTATTGTAATATGACAGGTACGGGAACTACTGATTTCATTTCTAATGTTACAATGACTTCCGTGAATCCTGGTCTACCGGTGATGAGTAATACTTCAGTTCAAACGAACTATATCAGCTATACTACGCCAGCGACACTTATTAACCTTGAAATTGGTTCTACAGGTAATAAAATTTCTGTAGCTAAAGGATGGTCTGGTGCTACACAAAGTGATGCAGTATCTGCTTGGATTGACTTTAACAGAAACGGTGTATTTGAAACTACAGAGCAAATCATGGCTTCTGCAGCAAGTACTACTACTCCTGTGACGGCATTATTTAACGTACCTTCAACAGCATACAACGGGCCATTGACAACAACAATGAGAGTGGTTCTGAAACGTTCAAGTGCTCCTGTAATGTGTCAGAATGCAGTGAACGGTGAAGTTGAAGATTACGCTGTGAAGTTGAGACCTTGTGCTACAACGATGCCAACGAACGTAGCAATCAATACGATTACTCACGTTTCAGCTAACGTAAACTGGACGGTACCTGCTGGTACGCTTACATTCATCGTAAGATACAGAGTTGCGGGTACTACAACATGGACAGAAGTAACTGCTTCTACATTGTCTGGAAATCCACCGATAGCTTTAACAGGTTTAACGCCGGCTACTACGTACGAAGTACAGGTTGCAGCAAGCTGCGGAACGACACCAGGTACATTTACCAATATTCAGACGTTCACGACGAGATGTGATCCTACACCTCCGAACGTTACAATCGGTACGATAACCACAAACTCTGCAGTAGTAAACTGGGCTCCGATTGCAGCTAGCTCAACGTATGTGATTAGATACAGAATTGTAGGAACTACAACTTGGACTACAATTAACGTTACAACTCCGCCTTTCGGTTCTTATACTATTACAGGTTTAAGCCCATATACAACATATGAGGTACAGATAGCAAATATGTGTAACGGTGAAACTACAGTTAACCCTTGGTCTAACCCTAAAGTATTTACTACAGAAAGAACTTGTGAACTTCCGCCTCCGGGACTTACTATCACGAACCTTACGCCTACAACGGCAGTAGTGGTTTGGGATCCGTTCCCAGGTGCGACTTATATCTTAAGATATAGAAAAGTAGGTATTCCGAGCTGGACAAATGTTCCTTCTTCTACGAATACGGTTACATTAACAGGATTGACAGAACTGACTCAGTATGAAATGCAGGTTGCAAACGTATGTAATGGTACACCAGGTACATATACACTGCCGTATTTCTTCACAACACCTACTGTAGTGTACTGTCAGATGGCTTCTACAGCTTCAAATTCAGAATATATTTCAAAAGTTAATGTGAAGCCTACTGGTAAGCCTGAAATGGACAATCCGTCTAATGCTTCGAACTACACAGATTATACAGGTATTCCTGCAACATTTATCGAATTGGTACAAGGTTCTTCAAACAACCAGATTACGATCGAGAAAAAATTATCAGGAAATGCTCAGGCTGGAGTTGCAGTTTGGATCGACTTTAACAGAAATGGATATTTTGATGTTAATGAAAGAGTCCTTGTTTCTTCACCGAATAATCAGCAGACGGTAAGCGGAACATTCTCTGTACCGGCAGACGCGTTCATCAGCTTGACGGACTACAAATATGTAGTAATGAGAGTAGCGATGTCGAAAGATGCTATCCCAGTGAACTGTACAAGCTTCCCGAATGGTGAGGTAGAAGATTATACCGTAAGAATTTCTAAACAAATTGTACCGAACCCGGTAAACCAAACGGATATCTTGATTTATCCTAACCCGGTAAGCTCAGTATTGTATGTGAAAAATATCAGCAAAAAAGCTAATTATAAGATCTACAATGCTGCAGGACAATTGGTGTCAAGCGGAATTATCTTAAACAACAAGATTGATGTACATGCATTGATAAATGGAGTTTATGTAATAGACATCCAGGATGGAGATGCAATATCTGTTCAGAAGAAATTCATCAAAGAATAGAAATACCATTTAATATTAATCCAATTTAGATAGGCTCTCAGAAATGGGAGCCTATTTTGTTGATTTTTCCTTAAGATTTTATGAGGATTCAAACCTAACAGGTTTCAAAAACCTGTTAGGTTTTGATTGACAGAACTTTATCACTAGCCCCCATTGAAACGATATCCTTTTTATCGGGCGGAACATGGAGCATAAACTGAAACTTTACGAACGTAGTTCAGGAGCCCGTAACCAAAAAGATACAGCACTTCGACAGGCTCAGCATAAAATTCAAGCGGGAGAAAGTTTCAAATAAAAGAAGTAGCACAAAAAAACTCGCAGGAAGTTTATCCGGCGAGTTTAATTTTTTAGTTAAAAATTTTATTCGATATCGAAGATTATTTTTTCGGTTTGATGCTTTAAATCTTCCAAATTTGTATTGTTGTAGATAATACAGTCGGCCAGTTTTATCTTGTCTTTTTCGGGCATCTGCTTTTCCATAATGGCCTGTACTTCACGGTAGGTTTTACCGTCTCTGTCCATCACCCTTTTTATTCTGATATTATCTTCGGCCGTTACCAGAATAGATTTGTAGCATTGCAGATTTAGCTTTAATTCAAATAATAAGGCGGTTTCTTTAAAAACCAGATATTTGGTCTGTTTCTTCACCCAATCCTCAAAATCAATGCGTACTGCGGGATGAATGATTTCATTTAATTGATGAAGTAATTCTTTATTGTTAAAAACTTTTTCAGCGACGAATTTTCTGTCGTAAAGATCATCTTTATCGTAAGCTTCTTCGCCTAAAAGTTCTTTGATTTTTTGTTTTAAATCATCATTGTCGTTCACAATTTCCTTCGCTCGGTCGTCTGAGTAATATACCGGAAATCCACATTCTTCAATGAATTTTGCAACGGTAGTTTTCCCCGAACCGATCCCGCCTGTTAAACCAATAACTTTGGATGCTGATAACGGCTCCGGTTCTGCCTTTTGGGGCTCTGAATGTAATTCTTCCATAGTTTAAAAATTAATATCCAAAAACATCATTAAAACTAAAAGTCTCATCCAGCCTCACTCCTTTTTCGGTCATTTTAAGGCTCGCCAATTCGTTGTGAGCATCATGTTCAAAGAACAATAAGTATTCATTATCCACACACTGTTTCAGGAATTTTCCTTTTTCCTCCAATGTCAAAAGTGGTCTTGTATCATATCCCATCACATAAACATGCGGGATGTGTCCAGCGGTCGGAATAAGATCTGCTGCAAAAACGATCGTCTTTTCCTGATACTGAATGACAGGTAACATTTGCTTTTCTGTATGGCCGTCAACGAAAATTACATCCATTTTCAGGTCAGGGGCAAAACCATAATTTCCCGTCGTAGGAAGCGGTAAAAAGTTCAGCTGACCACTCTCCTGAATCGGAATAATATTTTCCTTTAAAAAGCTTGCTTTTTCTCTTGCATTAGGCTCTGTTGCCCATTTCCAGTGGTTTTCGTTGGTCCAGAACTGTGCGTTTTTGAAGGCAGGTCTGTATCCTGTTCTGTCATCATTCCATTCGATGGCGCCGCCACAGTGGTCGAAGTGAAGGTGAGTAAGGAAAACATCTGTAATATCTTCTCTTACAAAACCGTATTTTTTTAAGTTTTTATCCAGATTATCGTCACCCCAAAGCGAATAGTGACCAAAGAATTTGTCATCTTGTTTGTTTCCAAGACCGCAATCTATTAAGATTAATTTTTTTCCGTCTTCTACAAGAAGGGAGCGGGTTCCCAGCTCAATCAGGTTTCTTTCGTCTGCAGGATTGGTTTTTTCCCACAGACTCTTTGGGACGACCCCAAACATGGCACCGCCATCCAGTTTAAATTTTCCGCATTGTATTGGATATAGCTTCATATATATTTTTGATTAGTTATCTTTTAATTATTTAATATTTCTAAATTAAAACTTTTTTTATTTAATGAGTTTCATTTTCTCAGCAATTTTCCTTGCATTTTCATCGCCTTCCTCAAGATTTGAAATGATATTCCGGAAGTCATGCTCTTTTCTGTTTTGCGAAAGTTTTTGTTTAATAAAAATCTCAGTCGGAATTATTTTTAAGCCGAAAGCTCCTTTCATTTCCTTTTCCACAAATTCTCTTCCCATATCTTTTACCATTACAGGACACTGCTGAACTTTTTCGTATTTATAGGTTAATTTTTCCAAATGATGATAGAGTTCCGCATCATTCATCAGTTCTACTTTTCCGTAGATTTGTACCGCTTCATAGTTCCAAGTCGAAACATTGATATGATCGTACCAGCTGCTTGAAATGTAGGTATGAGCGCCCAGAAAATCACAAAGAACTTCATCACCGTTTTTCAACGTTTTCGCCTGTGGATTGGCTCTGGAAATATGGCTCTCAATATAAACATTTTCCGGATCATCTTCATTCAGCATCATCATAGAATGGGTAGCCCGGATTTTATCAACTGAAGAAATTAATAAAGCAAAAGAATTTTCTCTGATGATTTCCTTCATCAAATCGTAGTCTTCACTTTTATATAATTTCGGTATAAACATAAATTCTTTTATTTTAAATTTTAACCACAAAAGCTTTAGTTTAAATTAAAGAAAATTACAGATTAAAAATCTTTGGTGACTTTTGCGGTAAAAAAACTTTAAACCAAACTAAAAAAGCTCTCCCGGATTTCTAGGGATGGCAATATTCAGATGTTTATATGCTTTTTCGGTAACTTCTCTACCTCTCGGTGTTCTGATAATAAACCCTTCCTGAATCAAAAATGGCTCATACACTTCTTCCAGTGTCTCAGGGTTTTCAGCTATCGATGTTGCCAACGCTGAAATTCCGACAGGTTTCCCTTTGAAATTTTCTATCATCACCCGCATGATCTTATTGTCCATTTCGTCTAAACCGAATTCATCAACATTTAAAGAATTTAAAGCATATTTTGTGATATTAATTTCAATTTCACCATTGCCTTTAATCTCTGCAAAATCACGAACCCTTCTCAAAAGAGCATTCGCAATTCTGGGTGTTCCACGGCTTCTTCTTGCAATTTCTATCGCTGCGTCTTCGTATATTTTTACGCCTAAAACTCTTGCACTTCTGATGATAATCGTCGACAACAATTCTATCGTATAATATTCCAGCCTGCTTTGAATCCCGAATCTTGCTAGCATCGGTTTTGTGAGCATTCCGCTTCTTGTCGTTGCGCCTACCAATGTAAAAGGATTTAAGCCGATCTGAACACTTCTTGCATTCGGCCCGGTTTCGAGCATGATATCGATTTTGTAATCTTCCATTGCAGAATACAGATATTCTTCCACAACAGGCGAAAGACGGTGAATTTCATCAATGAAAAGCACGTCGTTTTCTTCAAGATTCGTCAACAGACCGGCCAAACTGCCGGGTTTGTCCAAAACAGGTCCTGAAGTAACTTTACAATTAACCCCAAGTTCATTGGCAATAATATTGGCTAAAGTGGTTTTACCCAACCCTGGAGGTCCGTGCAACAGGACATGATCGAGCGCTCCGCCACGTTTTTTGGCAGCAGTCACGAAAACTTCAAGATTTTCCAAAGTTTTCCTTTGTCCCGCAAAATCTTTAAAACTCTGGGGACGGATCTGTTCTTCCTGCATGAGCTCTTCGCGGGAATAATTGTCTTTATCTGGATGTAAAAAATCTGGCATTAACTCAATTTCATTTACCGTAAAGATAGGAAATTTAGGTTTAGATTGAGGTTGAGGCTGAGATTAATTTCAGGCAAAGATTGAGATTACAATTGATAGTGTTTAGGATTTACCAGATTGATATATTTTAAGTATTTTTGAGAGAGAAAATAAGATAAAACTGTCTGGCATATTTCTATGCAGGTATTCTTAAGGAATGGCAATGTTAAACGCAACTTTTGTCATGCTGGAAGCATCTAAGCAAAGTACAGTCAAAATAATTTTATCTAAAGTTTAGCTTTAAAAAAAATAAATGAAACTTATAGGCCCCTTCAAGCAAGTCGTAACACTTGCCAACCTTCCTTTAAGAGGAAAACTTTCTGACGATCAACTTGAAATTATTGCAGATGGAGGAATTTTAGTTGATAACAATACCATTCAAAAAGTCGGAAATTTTGAAACATTAAAATCGGAAAATCAAAATATAGAAATCGAATCTATTGAAGGCGAACAAATCGTTCTTCCAGCTTTCGTTGATTCCCACACGCACATCTGCTTTGGTGGAAACCGGGCAAATGACTTTGCCATGCGCAATGCCGGGAAAACATACCTTGAAATCGCAGAAAGCGGAGGCGGAATCTGGAGTTCCGTTCAGCATACAAGAAACGCATCGGAAGAAGAATTATTAAAAACGATTTTAAAAAGAATTGATTTTTTAATCGCTTTGGGAATCACAACTATTGAAATAAAAAGCGGTTACGGTTTAGATGTAGCTAATGAGCTGAAAATGCTTCGAATCATTAAAAAAGCACAGGAACAGACGAAAGCTACTTTGGTTCCGACCTGTCTTTCGGCACATTTGAAGCCGAGAGATTTTGATGGTAGCAATGAAGAATATTTACAATATATTTTAACTGAAATTTTGCCTAAAGTAAAAAAAGAAAATCTAGCAAAACGCGTTGATATTTTCATTGAAAAATCAGCATTTCAGCCGGAAGAAAGTAAGGGTTTTTTGCTTAAAACTAAAGATTTAGGTTTTGAAATTACTGTTCATGCAGATCAGTTCACGCCGGGAAGTTCAAGAATTGCTGTGGAAGTGGGAGCGCAATCTGCAGACCATTTGGAAGCAACCATTGATGAGGATATCGAGTTTTTGGCACAATCAAATACGGTGGCGACGGCTCTTCCGGGGGCGAGTTTAGGATTGGGAGAAAAGTTTACTCCGGCAAGAAAATTATTGGATGCAGGAGCCATTTTAGCAATTGCGAGTGACTGGAATCCGGGTTCTGCTCCGATGGGAAATCTCGTTACTCAGGCTTCTATTTTAGCAACATTCGAAAAATTGACTACTGCTGAAGTTTTAGCGGGAATGACTTTCCGTTCGGCTTTTGCGTTGGGATTGGAAGACAGAGGAAAATTGGAAAATGGGTTGAAGGCGGATTTTGTAACTTTTAAAACGAATAATTTCCAAAATGTTTTGTATAATCAGGGAAGCTTGAAGGCAGAGCGTGTTTATATTGATGGGAATAAAGTTTTAAAATAAATTATGTTTTATATTACAAACTAGACTGAGATGCTTTCAGCATGACAAACATTGTGCATAATATACCATACGAATTGTCATGCTGAAAGCATCTGAACATAGAATTTAACACAAATGATAAAAAACAATGTTTGAATTAAATGAAGGTATTTATAAATTTTACGTATATATTTTAACCAACAAAAACAGAACAGTTTTATATACAGGCGTTACAGGAAATTTACATCAAAGATTAAAGGAACATGTAAATAAAATTAATCCGACTAGTTTTACCGCAAAATATAATACTTGTTTTCTAATTTATTATGAAAAATTTGGTTGGATACAACAAGCTATAGAAAGAGAAAAAGAGATAAAACTTTTAAAAAGAAACTATAAATTTGAGTTGATAAGAAATGTAAATCCTAATTTGGAATTTTTAAATCACCTTTTTCAACAAGCCGTTTAGATGCTTTGACTACGTCGAACCTAAAGGTTTCAGCATGACAAGTGGGACGCAAATTAAAATTATCAATAATGAACAACAATATCTGGCAGGGAAGATTAGACGGTGAAGAACTTCTTTACCACAGAATATTTCAGAGAGTAAGAGAAGAAAGTAACTACGATACGATTTCAACTAATGATTTCGTTTTACACGGATTTGCAGTAGATGAGGGCGTTAGAAGGAATAAAGGGAGACAGGGTGCAAAAGATGCTCCGGATATCATCAGGAAAAATATGTCTAATTTTCCGGTGATTCTTCCTGATTTTTCATTGCTTGATTTTGGAAATATCACCTGTGACGACGGAAATTTGGAGGAAACCCAAAACAATCTTGCGAAAAATGTTTCTAAAGTTCTGTTGAAAGGCGGAAAGTCGCTGGTTTTAGGAGGAGGGCATGAAGTGACGTATGCTCATTATTTGGGTATAAAAACTGCTTTTCCTGAACAGAAAATAGGGATCATCAATATTGATGCTCATTTCGATAACAGACAACCCGAAAATGGAATAGGAGCAAGCTCAGGAACAGGATTCTGGCAGATCGCGCAGGAAGGTGAAATTAATTCTTTACATATCGGAATTCAAAGAAATTCCAACACCTTGAAATTATTTGATACAGCCCACCAATACGGAATGAAATATATCCTTGCCGATGAGCTTTTCTTTGAAAATTTACCATCAATTTACCAACGGATTGATGAATTGCTGAATAGTGTAGATTACGTCTATTTAACGATTTGTATGGATGTTTTTAATGTTTCAATTGCACCGGGAGTTTCAGCTTCTGCATACAATGGGATTTTTGCTGATGCGACATTTATGCATCTTTACAGGCATATTTTAAAGAATGAAAAACTTTTGGCGCTGGATGTGGCGGAAGTTAATCCTGCTTATGATATCCAGGACAGGACAGCAAGACTGGCGGCATGTCTTATGAATGAATGGTTTATGATAATGCCATGAAATTATATTTTTTCGATAGAGAAAATCATTATTTAATTTCACTATAAGGAATAAAATTTGTTACCATCATGATGCTTTTAAATAGGGCAATACAAATCATTATTCTGAAATTTAAAGTACAGAAACTACATTATGGAACAATCAATTGAAAATAAACTTATTAAAGCAGATAAGACATTTTCAGAATGGAAAAAAGTACCATTCGAAGACAAACAAAAACTTATTGCAAAAGCTGCTGAAGTTATAAAAGCAAATTCCGAAAAGTTTGGCAGGATCATCACATCGGAAATGAATAAACCAATTTCCCAGTCGATCGCTGAAATTGAAAAATCTGCTTTAATGATGAATTATTATGCAGATGCCGAGAATATTTTAAAGCCTGAAAAAATAGATTCTGAATTTGGCTATTCCGAAATTCATTATGCTCCCAAAGGGGTAATTTTAGGTGTAATGCCTTGGAATTTTCCTTTCTGGCAGGTTCTGAGATTTGCTATTCCTACAATTTTAGCGGGTAATACGGTAGTTCTAAAACATGCTTCCATTTGTTTCGGTAGTGGAAATGCTATTGAAGAAATCTTTTTAGAAGCAGGTTTCCCAGAAGGTGTTTTCCAAAATCTTGAGGTAGGACATAAGGTAGTGAAAGAAATTCTTGAACACAAAACAGTAAAAGGAGTAAGTCTCACGGGAAGCGAAAAAGCAGGAGGTGAAGTAGCATCTATTGCCGGTCTGAATATCAAAAAATCTTTGCTTGAGTTAGGAGGAAGTGATGCTTTTCTCGTTCTGGATGATGCAGATCTTGATGAAGCGGCAAGAGTAGGAGCTTGGGCAAGACTTCAGAATTGCGGCCAAAGTTGTATTGCTGCAAAGAGATTTATTATTGAAGAAAAAATAGAGGATGTTTTTCTTCCGAAATTTATTGAAGAATATAAGAAATTTGTTGCTGCCGACCCGATGGACAAAGAAACTAAGCTTGGTGGTATGGCAAGACCCGACTTAGCAGATGAGTTGGAAAAACAATTCCAAAAAGCATTGGAAAACGGTGCGGAGATCATTATTCCTCTGGAAAGAATTTCAAGCAATGAATTCAAGCCAGGATTGATCAGGGTGAAAGAAGGTAACCCGATCTTACAGGAAGAGTTTTTTGGTCCGCTTGGAATGGTAATGGTGGCAAAAAATGACGAAGAAGCCTTACAAATGGCCAATGATATTCCTTTCGGGCTTTCTAATTCTGTCTGGACAAAAGATATAAACCGACAGTTATTTTTCGTCGAAAACCTTGAATCGGGAACGGTGAGTGTTAATAAAATGACAAGCTCAGATCCGCGTTTTCCATTTGGAGGAACCAAAACTTCCGGCTATGGAACGGAACTTTCTTTATTAGCTTTAAAAGAATTTGTGACAGCAAAAATGATTGTCGGAAATTAATTTTAAAAATAAAATTAAACATAAAAAAACTCCCGAATATTCCGGGAGTTTTTATTTTATAAAGAAAGCAATGTTGCTTTGTTGTATTAAACTGTTGTTAATCTCAATGTGTTTGTTTTACCTCCTTCATAAGACGGAGTCGCATTGATGTTGATTACAAAATCTCCACCTTCGATATATCCATAATTGTGCGTCAACATATTTACCTGGATGATTGTCTCGTCAGTAGGTTTTTTCATGTCATAATAATAAGCGTGAACGCCCCAAAGAAGATTCAGCATCGTGATTACCCTTTTGTTTCCGCTGTATACGATGATATGTGAATTTGGTCTGTGAGCTGCCAATTGGAAAGCGGTGTAACCAGAATGCGTCAAAGTAACGATAGCTGCTACATTGGTCGTTTTTGCAATCCTTACCGCTGCAAGACATACTCTGTTTGTAATGAACCTGTCGTCGATACAGTTGTAATCTTTCTCGATCGGCTCATTTTTGTGTTGGTAAAAATGGGTCATCTCGATATTTTTCACAATTTTCGCCATATTTTCCACTACCTGTACCGGATATCTTCCTACAGAAGTTTCTCCGGAAAGCATTACCGCATCAGCACCATCCAATACAGAGTTGGCAACGTCATTTACTTCCGCTCTTGTCGGCGTCAAGCTGTTGATCATTGTTTCCATCATCTGTGTAGCGATGATTACCGGCTTAGAATAAAATCTTGCCTTTTCTACCAAAGTTTTTTGGATGGCAGGAACTTCTTCCATCGGAACTTCAACACCAAGGTCACCACGGGCAACCATCAATCCGTCGCATTCCAATAGAATTTCGTCGATATTTTTTACTCCTTCAGGCTTTTCAATCTTCGCGATAATCGGAGTTTTGAATTTACCATTCGGATGTTTTGCAATTAATTCTTTTAAATCAATAATGTCCTGAGCATGACGAACGAATGAAAGCGCAACCCAGTCAACCTCCTGATCTAGCATGAAGTTGGCATCCTGAATATCTTTTTCCGTTAAAGCAGGAAGAGAAACGTTGGTATTCGGAAGGTTTACACCTTTCTTAGAACTTAGCGGCCCCCCTTGAATTGTTTTTGCTTTTACGGTATCTTTTTCGTTAGTTTCGATCACCTCCAAAACCAGTTTACCATCATCAATAAGGATTCTTTCCCCTACTTGTACATCCTGTGGAAACTGTTGATACGTCATATAAACTTTCGTAGAGTCTCCTTCTATTTTTTCATTGGTAAAAGTAAGAACGTCACCCGGGTTTAGATAAGAGCCTTCCTTTACAACACCTACTCTCAGCTTAGGACCTTGTAAGTCTCCTAAAATACCTACTGAGAAACCGTATTCTTTGTTGAGTTCTCTTATTATTTCAATATTTTTTCGAACCAAGTCGTAATCCGCATGTGAGAAATTTATTCTGAAAATGTCAACACCTGCTTTCATCAATCCTAACATAACTTCCTTCGACGATGAAGCCGGCCCAAGTGTCGCGATAATTTTTGTCTTCTTTAAATACTTATTCATAATACTGGATAATTTGATAAAGTTCTTCATCAGAACTTAATGTGTAATCTTGAATTGGAAATACAAGATTTTCAGGGAGCAAAATTACGGAAAAATCAGGAAACTGTTCCGAACTATGCAAAATATATTGCACATCTACCTGATTATTTAATAAAAATTTAATGTTTTCTTCTTCTGAGAAGAGTTCTGTTTGTATTTTTTTTTGTTTACTTTCTGAGGATTTGTTTGAAATGAAAGTAAAACAAGTCTTTGTAAACTTGTGATAAGCCTCAAATCTTGGAAAAAAATAATCATAATACGCACCGTGAAAGATGAGATCGTCAATCCTTTTAAACGTCAGGTCGTTTTTTTGGTTGACATTGAAAAAAAACTCGTGATCGGGTATATTTTTTGCTAATCTTACCAAGCCTATGGCAATATCTTCAAATTCTATATCATCAAGATCATAAAGTTTTTGGATTTCCAAGTATATTTTCTTTTTTATTTAAAATATAAAATGCTCTCTGTGCGGCTTTTTCTTCTGCCTTTTTCTTGGAAGTTTCTGTAGCATTGGCGATTCTTTCTTCTCCGAGCCAGACATGACACCGGAAAACAATCGATTTGTTTACCTGTATTTCTTCGCAAGTTTCGTACTTTATATTTAGCTTTTTCTTCTGGCTCCATTCGAGCAGAAGACCTTTGTAGCTTACAATTTTATTTTCAAGCTTGTTAATCTCAGTGGGCGTAAGAAGTCTTTCCAAAATGATCTTTTTACAGGCATCATATTGGAAATCCAGATAAACCGCACCGATAAGTGCCTCAAATAAATTCCCGGAGATATTCTCACCTAAAGCCACAGAACCTGATTTTTGCAAAAGATCTGTCAGTTTTAAGTCTTCCCCTAATTTATTAAGATTTTTCCTATTAACAATCTTAGATTTCATCTGTGTCAGGTATCCTTCATTAGCCTGAGGATAAGTCTGGAACAAATGACAAGAAATAATTGTACCCAAAACAGAATCTCCCAAAAACTCAAGTCTCTCGTAATTACTGTCTTGATTTTTAGAAGAGTTTTTCAATGAAAAAGCTTCACGATAAAGAGCAACATTTTGTACCTCAGTACCTAACATTCTGCTGAGTTCGGTGCTGAGAAAGTAATCTCTTTCGGTTAATTTTCTTTTTCTGTTTTTGAGAAGGAATTTAGAAAAGTATTTCTGTAACTCCATTCATTGAATTTAGATTTTCGTAAATAGAACGCAAGCGTTATGCCCACCAAACCCAAAAGTATTACTCATGGCTACTTTTACATCTTTCTTCACAGCTTCGTTGAATGTAAAATTCAATCTGCTGTCGATATTTTCATCATCAGTAAAATGGTTGATGGTAGGAGGAACAATACCATGAATAATAGTTCCCAACGCAGCAATAGCTTCAATAACACCTGCAGCACCCAGAAGGTGGCCAGTCATTGACTTAGTAGAATTAATCTGAATGTCGTAAGCGTGCTCTCCTAATAATTTTGAAATCGCATTGGATTCTGCAATATCTCCTAATGGAGTAGATGTACCATGCATATTGATGTGATCTACTTCATCAGCAGTTAATCCTGCATCTTCCAGACAATTTTTCATTACCAGATAAGCTCCTAATCCTTCAGGATGCGGTGCAGTCATGTGATGTGCATCTGCACTCAGACCGCCGCCTTTTAATTCTGCATAGATTGTAGCACCACGTTTTACCGCGTGCTCATATTCTTCAAGAACGATACATCCTGCTCCTTCGCCCAATACAAAACCATCTCTGTCTTTGTCGAAAGGTCTTGAAGCTGTTTTAGGATCGTCATTTCTTGTAGAAAGTGCCATCATTGCATTGAATCCACCGACACCACTTGCTGTAACGGCTGCTTCAGAGCCTCCACACACAATCACGTCTGCTTTTCCTAGCTGGATCAGCATTTTGGAATCAATTAAAGCATTTGCAGAAGAAGCACATGCAGAAACAGTAGTATAATTCGGACCGTGGAAACCATACTCGATAGAGATATGCCCCGGCGTGATGTCCGCAATCATTTTCGGAATAAAGAAAGGATTGAATCTAGGAATGTCTGTATTGGCCCATCCTAAAACTTCAGTTTCGAAAGTCTCTAAACCTCCGATTCCTGATCCCCAGATTACTCCGACTCTGTTTTTGTCTACGCTGTCTTCGATAATTCTTGAGTGTGTCACTGCTTCTCTTGCAGCTACAAGCCCAAGCTGTGTATTTCTATCCATTTTTTTTGCTTCTTTCTTATCGAAATGCTGCAACGGATCGAAATTCTTCACTTCGCAAGCGAATTTTGTTTTGAAGTTTGTGGCATCAAAAAGAGTAATCGGAGCTGCACCGCTCTCACCTTTCACAAGATTTTCCCAGTATTCTTTTGCATTATTTCCAATCGGTGTTATTGCTCCAAAACCGGTTACAACTACTCTTTTTAATTCCATAAACTTTGTTTAATTTCTTTTTTGTTGAAGAATATTATTTATTTACTACTTCCTCGATATAAGCGATAGCGTGTCCTACAGTAGTAATTTTTTCAGCCTGATCATCAGGGATTTGAATGTTGAATTCTTTTTCAAACTCCATGATCAATTCAACTGTATCCAATGAATCAGCTCCTAAATCGTTAGTGAAGCTAGCTTCAGGAGTTACTTCTGTTTCTTCAACGTCAAGCTTATCAGCGATGATAGCTTTTACTCTTGATGCAATGTCTGACATAGTAAATTATTTTTTTAATTGTTAGATGGTGCAAATATATAAAATTCTTTACGATAAAACATTTTTTTAGTCTTTTTTGTGGCTTACTGATAGTTATTTTGTGATGAGCGTGTTTAGTATTTTAGTTTTCAGGTATTTATAAATTGTATGTATGGGAACAATCTTGATCGATTTTAATAATAATGTTGAAAATGGTTTTTAATCCTTATATATATGATCTGATTTTTAAGGTCTTGAGTGTAGTTTTTTTATTAGCGCAATGCTCGCAAGGTTTTATTGAAAGCTTATTTGTGTTTTTTGTTCGCAAGGGCACTTCGTTCAGCGAATGATAGCAGAGGGCTAGTTGATGAAACTCTATTTTAAATAAAAAAATATACTATGGTTTTAAACCTTCTGATTTTTAAGGTCTTGTGTGTAGTTTTTTTTATTAACGCAATGCTCGCAAGGTTTTATTGATAGCTTATTGTGTTTTTTTGTTCGCAAGGGCACTTCGTTCAGCGAATGATAGCAGAGGGCTAGTTGATGAAACTCTATTTTAAATAAAAAAATATACTATGGTTTTAAACCTTCTGATTTTTAAGGTCTTGAGTGTAGTTTTTTTTATTAACGCAATGCTCGCAAGGTTTTATTGATAGCTTATTGTGTTTTTTGTTCGCAAGGGCACTTCGTTCAGCGAATGATAGCAGAGGGCTAGTTGATGAAACTCTATTTTAAATAGAGAAAATATACTATGATTTTAAACCTTCTGATTTTTAAGGTCTTGTGTGTAGTTTTTTTTTATTAACGCAATGCTCGCAAGATTTTATTGATGGCTTATTTGTGTTTTTTGTTCGCAAGGGCACTTCGTTCAGCGAATGATAGCAGGGCTAATTGATGAAACTCTGCTCAGCAGATAATAGCATAAAGCCTTGGCGGAGTGTAACGCCCTTGCGAACGAAAAATATTTTCAAAGTTTATTTTTAAAAAAACTTTGCGGGTATAGTGTTTAGAAATATTAAAAAAGTTTAATTAAGATTAATTTAAAAATGACTTTTTTAACAAAGTAACATTGAGCTTTTTAACAAAACAGTTGTCTCCATATTTGACGGACATTTGTATCAAACAAAATCAGTAATAAAAATGAAAAAAGTTTGGTTTATCACAGGAAGCTCAAAAGGGTTAGGAAAAAGCCTTGTTGAAGCAGTTTTAGCAAAAGGAGATTATGTAGTAGCGACTGCAAGAAATCCTCAACAGTTAAATGATTTGGCCGGAAAATATCCGGAACAGCTTTTACCATTAGAATTGGATGTTCAAAATAAAGAACAAATCTATGCGACGGTGGATGAAGCCGTGAATCATTTTGGGAAAATCGATGTTTTGGTAAATAATGCAGGTTTCGGAATCACGGGTGCGGCTGAAGCGTTTACCAATGAGCAGGTTAGAAATCAGCTGGAGGTTAATTTATACGCTCCGATTGAAGTGACAAGAGCAGTTTTACCATATATGAGAAAAGAAAGGTCAGGACATATTTTGCAAATCAGCTCAATTGGAGGAAGAGTAGGGAACGCCGGACTTTCTATTTATCAGGCAGCAAAATTCGGATTGGCGGGCTTTTCAGAATCGTTGAGTAAAGAAGTTGCTCCTCTGGGAATTAAAGTAACCTGCATCGAACCTGGTGGTTTCCGTACAGAATGGGCCGGTTCTTCCATGAGTTTTGCTAAGGATATTGAAGGCTATGAAACGACTGTGGGAGGTGTGAAAGAACATTTGACTTCCGGGAAATTCATTCCGATGGGTGATCCTGCAAAAGCAGCAAAAGTAATGACCGAAATCGTTGAAAATGAAAATCCTCCATTACATTTGGTGTTGGGAAGTGAAGCTGCAGCTATCCTGAGAGCGACGGATGCAAAAAGAAAGGAAGAATTTGAAAAATGGCTGGATGTCACCGTTTCTACCGATCATGATGATGCCGTGAATATTTTTGAAACAGAATATGGAAAGCAATACCTGGCTCATAAAGGAATTAACGTAAAATAATTTTAAATAATGAGACTGTAAATATTGCAGTCTCATTTTAATTATCTTTGTATTACAATGAAATCTAAAAGAGAAGATTTTGGAAATATCGTCTATTCCTGCTACACTCAGGTGAGCCGGCAGGGAGAGCATTTTGTATCTGATCATGTTTTGAGTTATCAGATTGCGGGAGACCTGGTGCTGAATGACGGTTTTAAAGACTATTCTGCAACCGACGGATCGATTCGGTTTTTGAAAAGAAATCAGTTATTGAAATTCACGAAACAGCCACCCCCGAGTGGAGAATTTAAGTCCTTGTCGGTTTATCTGGATCAGCAGATTTTAAAAGATTTCAGCGTAGAATATGGCCTGACGGCGGAGAAAAAATATGTGGACAAATCTTTATTGTTATTAACTGAAAATCCATTATTGCAAAATTTTATGCAATCACTGCTGATTTATCAGTTTTCGGATAAGCTTTCAGATTCCCGTTTGGTAGAAGTGAAAGTGAAGGAAGTATTAATTTTACTCTTGCAGGAAGAACCGGATTTAAAAGACGTTTTATTTGATTTCAATGAACCCGGGAAACTGGATATCGAGGCGTTTATGAATAAAAATTATCATTTTAATGTTAATTTAGACCGTTTTGCCTATCTCACCGGAAGAAGTCTGGCAACTTTCAAGCGAGATTTTGAAAAGATCTTCGGAATCACACCCGGGAAATGGCTGCTTCAAAAGAGATTGAAAGAGGCGCATTATCTTTTAGAAAAAGGAAAAATGGCTTCTGATATTTATCTGGATCTTGGTTTTGAAGATTTGTCTCATTTTTCATTTGCCTTCAAAAAACAATATGGTTTGGCTCCCAGTAAAATAATTTCAGCTTAAAATTTTTAATGAAAAAACTCATTTATATTACATTAATTTTTATTTCTAATGTATTTTTTTCTCAGGTAAAAGGGAAGATTGTTGGTGTGAAAGACGGAGATACCGTTGTCATTTTATTAACGAATAAAACTCAGGAAACATTAAGATTGGCGGACGTCGATTGCCCGGAAAATGGACAGCCTTTCGGAAAAAATGCCAAACAATTTACCAGTTCGCAGATTTTTGGGAAAACAGTAACGTTCTACAGAATCGGGAAAGACCGGTACAGAAGAACGATCGCCAAAATCTTTTATGATAATGATAAATATCTCTCCGCAGAAATTATAAAAGCCGGTTTCGGATGGTGGTATTATAAAGCCTCAAGAAATACGGAACTGCAAAAGTTACAGGATCAGGCAAAGGCAGGAAATCTGGGATTGTGGGCGGATAAAAACGCCGTGTCACCCTGGGATTTCAGGGAAAGTAAAAAGAAAAAGAAAGTGTTATAATATTTAAACTAAAAATTTAGATGAAAATAAAGAGGTTCTGTGAGTGGCAGAATCTCTTTTTTATTTAAAAGTTTTTAATGAATAGTATAGCAATTGTCTTGTAGTACTTTTACTACAAATTGTAGTACTTTTAGTACAGTTGTCATTCTTGTAAACGCTTCAGAATCATATACCTTTGGTGGGAGTCTCTGATTTGCATCTTTTTGCAAAAAAGAAGATTTTAATAACTGAGAAAAAAGATACGACTGTGAAACGATTTTATTTATTAACGGCATTTTTGATG
This sequence comes from Chryseobacterium wanjuense, assembly GCF_900111495.1. Classification (NCBI taxonomy): domain Bacteria; kingdom Pseudomonadati; phylum Bacteroidota; class Flavobacteriia; order Flavobacteriales; family Weeksellaceae; genus Chryseobacterium; species Chryseobacterium wanjuense. The sequence continues at coordinate 193,277 of NZ_FOIU01000004.1, forward strand.
CTCAATTTTGCCTATGCGCAACTCGATAATCTGCATTATCTTCAGCCCATTATTTTTGGAGCTTATACAGACGCTACTATTGTGGCAGAGCATATTTATTTATCTACGCCATCTACCAGCAATATTACTGTAACTGTAAGAAGAGCAGACGGAACAACGATCCCAAGGCTTTATGTTTATAATATTAATGCGGAAACAGGTTCATATGTAGCTTCAGGTTCGGTCACTTTTAGCAATACAACTCCTATACGGATAAACATTGTGAATGCGTCCAATGTTATTCTGGATGCGGGAACCTCACCTATGACACGTCCTACTAACACAGCAGGAACAATAATTCAGGGGAGTGCAGGAGGATTAATTTTTCAATCCACGGATAATTTCTATGTCAACTATAGAGGACGATCCGAATCCCAGGCCGGTTCTGTAATGACTAAAGGAAGAGTAGCTTTAGGGAAGAACTTTTTTTGGGGCGGAACTCCGAACGAATACACCACACAGGTTCCTGAAGTAGGAAATATGGTTTCTATCATGGCAACGGAAAATAATACATCTGTTACCATTAATAATATCGATTCGGGAACGCAGTTTATAAATGGAACGAATGCAACGCCATTAACTGGGACTACCTTTACAAGAACCTTACAAAAGGGACAATCTTTTATTCTTTATGCTAAAGTAAAGCTCAATGCATTAAGCTTGCAAGACAGAGGTTGGCTTGGCGCAAAAATAACGGCTGATAAAAATATAGCTGTGACAGTAGGAGGACTCATGCAGCAAGGAGGAGCAACAAGCGGAACGGTCTCGGACAGTCGAGATTTTGCGGTGGATCAGCTGGTTCCTGTGGAACAGTTAGGAAACGAATATGTAGTCATGCAGGGAAATGGAGGAGCTCAGGAAAGAGTGATTGTGGTTGCTACACAAGCCAATACAACGATCAGTATGAATGGAAGTACCACTCCTAATTATACCCTGACAAATATAGGAGATTACCAGATTGTTCCGGCATCGTTCTTTACCAATAAAAATATGTACATAAAAACAAATAAAGCAGTGTATGTTTTTCATAAAATTTATGGAAGTACAGCACTTAATACCAATAGTTTTATGTTTATTCCGCCTTTGTCATGTTTTGGGCAGACATCCGTAAATATGATTCCAGATGCCAAACGAATCGGATCAAATGAATATGCCAACACGCAGCTTGCCGTACTGGCTGCAGCAGGTGCTCCTCCTACAGTAACGGTGGGTGGAACGACTGCGAACCCTATTGCAGGAACAGCAAACATTGCCGTACCGGGAAATCCGAACTGGACGAGCTACCGATACAATATTGCAGCAGCAACAGGAGGAACAGCCACCATTAAAAATGTAAGAATAAGCTCTACGGGTGCGATACAGGCTGAGCTTGTAGGAGCAGATGTTGATGCCGGATTCGGCGGTTATTATTCAGGTTTCGGAGCTGCGCCGAATGTGGAAATTAATATCACAGGAAGCCCAAATCCTGCAAGACCTTGTACGGGAGGTACGGGAAATTCTGTTTTAACGGTGAGCTCAGGGTTGGGAACCTATCAATGGTATAAAGACGGGGTAGCTATTTCGGGAGCAACGACCAACACTTATTCTATTCCGGTTACGGATACTACAGCTGCGGAATATAATGTGATTGTAACGGTTCCGGGAGGATGTCTTGTGTATTCTAATGTGGTGACATCATTCGCTTGTCCGTGCTATAAACCGGGCGTAACGGGAACTCCGGAAATTACAAAAATCGGAATCTCCACCAGAACAACAGCCAGCACGCCAAACTTCCCTGCAGACAGAAACAACGGATTTATTGCCCTTGAATCTAATGATAAAGGAATGGTGATCAGTAGAGTAGCAGAACCGGAAGTATCCATTACAAATCCCGTAGACGGAATGATGGTGTATGATACGGATGATAATTGTTTAAAAATATATAACGGAACCCAATGGAGCTGTATAAACCAAACATGTAATTAATTATGAAAACAACCTATTTTACTATATTCTTTTTTGTTCTTAATGGTCTTTTACAAGCTCAGATAGGCGTGGAAAAAGAGTCTGTAGACGGAAGTGCTTTAATGGATTTTCCCACAGGTACTGCAAAAGGAATTATTCTTCCACAGGTTCAAAATAATACTTTAATGACAGACGTTACGGCAGGAACTTTGGTTTTTGACGGAGCGACAGCGAAAACAAAATATTTTGACGGAACAAACTGGATCGAACTTTTCGGAGAAAGTGGATTGGCTGAATCTTTACTTTCGGGTGCCGAAAAAAACGTAACAAAAGGAGTCATTATCGGAGCTGCTGATTCGGCAGCGAAGGGAGTTCTTGTTTTTGAATCTGAAGATAAAGCGCTTATCCTTCCTAAAGTTATCGACCCTGTAAACACAGTAAAATCTCCCACTGCAGGAATGATGTGTTATGATCCTGTGGCAAAGCTGGTCTGCTTCTATAACGGGGCGAGCTGGTCTTTCTGGGGGAATATCAATTAACAATCAAAAAAAACGTCTTAGAATTAATTTGTGCGATTAATCATAGAGTTTATTTTATCAAATGCTTAGTTTTAATTTGGCATCACAGGTTTCCCTACTGTGATGCTTTTTTATTTTAAAATTAATGATTGTTGGGCCGTAAAAAAAGCGATCTGTCAGATCGGAATCCGACAGATCAGGGATGAAAAAAAGACAATTATCTTATAAGTGTCCACTGAGTTTGTTATTAAGTAATAACATAAATTATTTCTGGAACAAAATTATTCAATCCCTTAAAAATTCCAGCATGAATCGCGTAGTAATAAAACTACGTATTTGTAGTATTTTGTTGACAAGGTTCTACAGATAGCTCCAATTATTTATCGAAAAATGATTGCTGTTATATTGTTAATCCATGAGTATTTTTTATCTGAGCCATCACAAATGTGCTGTGGGTGCTCCCTATCGATGGAACGGCACCAAGAATATTAAAAACAAAATTTTGATACTGCTTCATATCCCGCACATGAACCTTCAGAAGGAAATCAAAATCCCCAGAGATACTGTAGCATTCTGCCACTTCCTCGATCTCCATAATTTCACGTTCAAATTCTATGGCCAGGTAACTGTCGTTACTTTTTAACTTTAACTGACAATAAACGGTAAATCCAAGATTGAGCTTTTCTGCATCAAGAACGGCAGCGTATCTTTTAATATAACCTTCCTGTTCGAGTCGTTTTACCCTTTCAAAAACGGGGGATGGAGAGAGGTTTACCTCTTTGGCAAGTTCTTTAACGGTGAGTTTTGCGTCGCTTTGAAGCAATCTAAGTAATTGTAAATCTTTGTTATCAAGATGTTCCATAGAATATTATTCTTTAAGTGTGAGTATTTATTCAAAGATACAGAATTATATTCTTTATAGGATTTGCTTTGGAGCATAATTTGCTTAATTATTGCCAGATAGTTATTTATTTATTCGTTATATATATCTTTAGACAACAATAAGGCTTTTAAAAAATCAACATAAAATTAAAAGTAAGGGAATATTTTATAATGGGATCACTCTAATTAACGAGTGGTCTCTTTTTAAACTTAAAAATTTTATGTGATTCAATAATTTACATTAAAAATTTCTTCATTAAAAAATAAATTTAAAAGTTTTACTTATTAAATAATCTTAGGGAGACAGCTGTACAATGTATGGCTGTTTTTGTTTTTTGAATAATGATGATAAATATTCTATGAGATATTGTACGTTTTAAGTCATTGTCTTTGTTGATTTTATCTTGCTGTTTAGAATATTATTCTATCATTTTTGAAATTCCAGCAGTGTTTTAGATTTTTATTCTGTTTCATAATTTATTTAAAGATTAATTTGCTTATCTTTAATATATTAATTGTGTTTTTATTCTTTATTTCTACTTTTAAATGAAATAAATGATTTGTAATTTGTAATTGAGTTTGAAATAAATACCTGTAAAAAAGGAAAGGTAAAATTAATCACTAGATTAATAATTTTGCTGAGACAACTGCATGATTTGTAGTTGTCTTTTTATGTATGATTAAGGTTCAATATAATTAAAAATAAAAAACCACTGGAAGTCAGTGGTTTTTGTGGAGTTGGAGGTTTTTGAACCTATCATATTTTAACATAACCTAAAATATGTAATGTATCTATTTATCAGTATTTTAACTATATTTGTATAAGCTAATATACTTAGTTTTTATGTCTAAATATAGAAGAAGTAGCACCTAAACTGGCACCTGATGAACTACACTTTTAAACTTAAACAGCCCAATGGTACAAAGGAATCTTTGATTTATTTCCGTTCTTTTTTCAACAATGAAAATAAGAATTTCATCTATTCTACGGGTGAGAAAATAAAACCAAGCGAATGGGATTTTGAAGGCAGACAACCAAATGATCTAAACGGGAGGACTAAAAGGGCAGAAATTCATCGAAGCGTCAAAATGCAATTAGATCGGTACAGCAGTTTCTTCACAGAGATCGTTAATCGATATAAGAACATAAATGAGGAACTTACCGTCGATATTCTTAAACAAAGATTTGATGAAAAGTTCAAAAAAATTACTGTTAAAAGTGATTTCTTTAGAATTTATCAGGAGTTTTTAGATGAGAAAGAAAATGACTATACTGGGAATTCAATTTCAAATTCTACTTTAAAGCGTTACAAATGCAATAAGAATCTACTCGAAGATTTTGAAAGCAATTGTAAAGTTAAGATTACTCTGGGAAAATTTGATGATAAACTTTACAATAGGTTTTTAAAGTACTGTATTGAGGAAAAAAAGCATTCTGCAAATACATTACATAGAAATGTTGGTTTGCTCAAAACTTTCCTTCTTTGGGCTCTCAATAAAAAATATACATACAATAACAATTTTATTACTTTTAAAAAACCTGCGAAATTCACAACTGATGAAATAGCTTTAAATTATGAACAAGTTGAGCTCATATACAATTATGACTTCAGTGATAATAAAAGATTGGAAAGGGTACGTGACCTTTTTGTTTTTGGATGCACTACAGGGATGAGGTTTGGCAATTACAGCACGATTTCAAAAAGTGATGTTGATGGTAATTTCATACGAGTGATCGATTTAAAAAGTAAATCTAAAAACTTAGCAATTCCTTTAAACAGTATTTCTAAATCAATACTCGAAAAGTATGATTATAACCTGCCTAGTATTACAAATCAGAAGATGAATGAGTATATTAAGGAGGTTTTTAAAAAGCTAGAATTTACTGATGAAATAAAGAAGACTATGAAGTATGGTGATGAGTTGGTAGACCAAAAAGCTGAGTTTTGGACAAGAATTTCCTCACATACTGCAAGGAGGAGTTTCATCACTATAATGAAGAACAAACGAGTTCCGGATAAAGTAATTATGAGTTACACTGGTCATACTAGCTTAGAAGTCTTTAATGCTTATTACAGACCAAGTGAAGATGATAAGATCAACTATATGAATGAAGTTTTTAAATAATCTCCACTTTACGTTATGGATCAGAAAAAACTTTACGGACGTTGGAATTTTTGGGAAGAATTTGTAGGCTATCCAATGATGATTTATTTATGGATTAGAAGGCCAAAAATTCACAAACGTTTGCGAAGTAGAATTGAAAAAGCGCAACAAAAATCCTCTAAAATCGTTCTCGATGAAAAGTTGAGAAATGAATTTTTGATTAGATATGACAAGTTAGACAATTTCTTCAGTTTTCATTTCAGAGATATTGATGCATCAAGAAATCACAATTTTGAAGAAAAGATCCAATACTGTTTGGATCAATATAAAAAAGAATCAAACAGCCTGTTAAGTTCAAGTAATCTGATGAAATTGCAGGGCAATTTTTTAAATGGTGTCGAAACTACACTTTTTCTATATTTCGCCTTAAAACATAAAACAAATAGAGAAATTAGTTTATCTGATATTATGATTGGTGATAACAGTTCAAAAATTTTCCTCGCTTTTTTAAAAGACAAAAAATTCATCGATGAAAATCACAACCTGCTAGTAGATCAGAAATCTTCATTTATAAGAATTCACCGTTTTCTAAAAGACAATCACATAATCAATCCAGATTTTCAAGATACTACAATAATCGAGGCTATGGAAAATGAATATAATACCAATTTTGACAAAGGAACATTTTCTAGGGCAGTTACTGTAAAAGCTAATGATTTTGAAGAAAATATCTATCAAGAGTTATCTAAGATTTTCAATATTAAATTTTAAGCACTTTCTATAAACTATCCCAATATTACTTTCGGCAAATTGCTTATATTTGATTTTAGCTGCAATTAAACAAACACATTAAAGAAAAAATGGGACACTACGATGCTTATTTAGTATGTGAAAATGGACACGGAGTTAATGACTCTTTTTACAAGAATCCAGAATTTAATAAGAATTTCTGTACAACTTGTGGTGCTAAAACATTAAAAAATTGCCCAACCTGCGGTAAAGAAATTCAAGGCGATTATCATATTGAAGGAGTTATTGATTTAACAGCAGGCCCAACGCCTGTCCCAGACATATGTAAATATTGTGGTACAGACTTTCCTTGGAAGTCTATAAGGGCAAAAATAGCAGAGAATGTAAAATCAACCAATAAAGACGATATATTGATATTGGAAACAATTATGGACAAGTTCCATCTTGTTGTTAAACAAATAAGACAGCGATATAATGACCGTACTACATTAGACGTTGAAGATGAATATGATGTTCAAGACTTGTTACATTCACTTTTGAAAATATACTACGACGATATACGAACTGAAGAATGGAATCCTAGCTATGCAGGAAGTAGCACGCGGTCGGACTTTTTACTTAAAAATGAAAAAATCGTTATTGAGGTCAAAAAGACAAGAAACACTTTAAGAGCAAAACAATTAGGAGAACAACTTATTATTGACATTGCAAAATATAAAACGCACCCCGATTGCAACCTACTGTTTTGTTTTGTTTATGATCCCGATGGCTATATCAATAATCCTATCGGAATAGAAAATGACTTAAAGCAAGACAGGAAGGAAGAAATGCAAGTCAAAGTAAAAATTATTCCGAAAGGACATTAGATAATTCGCGGTTAATCATCTCTTGTGTAAGTTATTTCTAAACTTTGTCTTTGTTGACTATAATAATCTAAGTTTCGTTAGCTGAAACCCGTCTTGAAGAAAGTATCCAAATCACTGTTCCGAATTAATAAAAAATTACATCTATGAAGAAATGTTCTTATTGTGGAAAAGAATCTAAATTAACTAAAGAACATATTTGGCCAAAATGTATTATTAAAAGAGCTCCTGAGCTAAATATGAAATACTTAGAAAGTCAAAAGAAAGTATTTTCCCGAGAATTAGTTATTTCTGATGTTTGTTCTGATTGCAATAACACTAAACTGTCATATCTAGATGCATATATTTGTCAGTTATATGATAGATACTTCAAATTTTTTAAAGACAAGAGAGAAACTTTTGAGTTTGAATGTAACTATGATTTATTGCTTAGAAGTCTTTTAAAAATAACTTACAACTCTTCTAGAACTATTGTAAAATCAAATAATTTCTTTCAAAAATACAAAGATTATATCCTTGAAGGAGGAAGGACTAGAGAAGATATAATAGTAAAACTTGATATAGTTATACCGGCAATTATTGATGGAAATAAAGTTTATCCAAAATCTGCGAGATGTGGAACTTTAGATATAGGAATAACTTCCGAGAATTTTATAATGCGGACAGTTGCCATAAATTCATACTATTTTTCAATTCTTTTTTCGAAAGAAGAACAAATTCCGGATACATTTTTACCTGAACTAAATAATATTTTACAACGTATTCCTGGCTCAATAATCAATCCGTATGATTCTATTACAGTTATCAAGCATTTTTCAAATGAAAATACAATATCTGTACACGAAGGTTTAATAAATAAAATATCAGAAGCGAAAAAAAGATAAATAAATTCAAATTATCTATTTACTTACAGGAATTTATAATTTATTGAAATCTTAAATTCTAACATATAATACATTATTCTAATTCTGTGTTTAGATTAAATTGCTTAATATCAGCTATCAAACTTTACGCAATTGAGTAGAATTGCATCATTAGTTATTCCAATCATACAATTTTGTCTGCAAATAAATACAACAGATTATGCAGGCAACAAATCCATTCCAAACCATTCTCGACGAATTAGAGGAAGTAAAAGACTTACTCTATTCTCTCAAAAAAGAACCTGAAATTGAGTTGAAAAAAAAACTATACTCTATCAAAGAGTGCTCAGAAATTCTTAAACTTGATTATCAGACCGTACGCTCACACATTTTAAAAGGTAACATCAAAGCGGAGCAAATAGGAAGATTCTACAGGGTTAACCATTTTGATCTGATGGATGCTTTAAACGAGGTCAAATCGCTTAAGTACAGAAGATAGGTTAGACTTTATTTATCAAGCATTGTAATTCACCTTTCTGTACTTCCTGTACAGAATCAAACCTTAAAAATATGAGCGAAAAAATCCCATACCTCAGAGTAGGCACAACCTATTATAAAACTATCGAGAAACCATTGATCTCCGGAGACAAGATTTCAATTTTGGTGCGTTGGAACCGTGAAACGATAATTAGCGACCACGGAAAAATCTACGTATCAAAAGTTTCAAAGTATGATGGCTTCTGCTGTATTCCTTCTCATCTTGACTACAAGCAGATCATTGACGGATTCTACAATATTTATAATGAGATTCCTTATCAACCAATCAATGAAAATACTAATTCTGAAGATTTAGAAAACAAAATTCCATTCTCACTTAAATTTATGGAGCATATTTTCGGAGAGCAATTAGAATTAGGTTTAGATTACATAAAGATATTGCTTGAATATCCAACACAGATACTTCCTATTCTATGTTTGGTAAGTAAGGAAAGATCTACCGGAAAATCAACTTTCATAAAATGGCTGAAATCCATCTTTGGATTAAATATGACCTACATCAAAGGTGACTCATTCAGCAGTCAGTTCAATTCAGATTGGACTTCGATGCTGATCGTTGCGATTGACGAAGTATTCTTTGACAAAAAGGAAATCACAGAACGCTTAAAATATCTTTCGACGACTGACAAAGATAAGAAGGAGGCAAAGGGAAAAGACCGTGAAGAAGTCGAATTCTTTGGCAAATTCATTCTCTGTTCCAATAACGAGGACAACTTTATTCAGATCGATGAAAATGAGATCAGATTCTGGATTATCAAAGTAAAATCAATCAAAAGCGAGAACACCGAATTTCTAAAAAATCTCAATGAAGAGATCCCGTATTTTCTTCGATACCTAATTCAAAGACCTTTCCACAGTCATAAACAGACAAGGATGTGGTTCACGGATTCACAGATCAGAACAAAGGCTCTTCAAAGATTGGTTTGGAAGAACAACAATAAACTGGAATCCAAGATTATCGAACTTTTATATGAGTTTTTCGAAAGTAATGAAGACAGCAAGATCCATTGTATTCCTCAGGATATTTTCAATATGCTCGGTAAGATGTTCAGCAAACAATATTGGACAGTCAATGATGTCCGGAAAATCTTGAAAGAAAACTGGAAACTTGAACCTCAAAGTAATTCTTTGGCATATGTAAAATACGACCTCGATTATGGTTTGAGTTTTTTCCAACAGAACAAAGCAGGACGGTATTTTACAATAGAAAGAAATTTTATTCTTCAGAGATTTGATGAAATGATGAGTTAATTGATAATGAAAATAAAATCAATTAGTTACATCTCATCAAAAGCCTCATCAAATTTTTTAATATTGGTTTTTGATGAGAGTATGATGAGTAGAATATTTCCACTTTGATGAGACGATGAGACTTTGATGAGGATTTAAATTATTGTTATTCAATTTTTTCCAAAGCTTTCTCATCAATTCATCAAAAATTACTCAAATACAAACTCATCCGCTTTCGCCAACAGGGGATATTCTATTTATTATTAAAAAACATTAATTATTATAACAATGAACTGCAAAAAATTTAACAGCATATCGTTGGAAGAAGTCCTCCTTTCTCTCGGACACCTTCCCACGAAACAAAATGAAAAAGAAGCTTGGTATCTCAACCCCTTTGCCAGCGAATCCCAAGCCTCTTTTAAATTGGATAAAAAAATTAACGCTTGGTATCTTCACTCAGAGGGTATAGGTGGGAATAACACCGATTTTATGAAAAAGTATTTGAAAACTTCGGTCAATGAAGTTCTGGAATGGGCACAAAAACAAAATTTTTCTTTTTTTCATCAGCAACAACAACATTTTAAAAAGTCGGAACCAAATTACAGAATTGATGGAATACTGAATTTAGAGAATCCAAACCTGAAAAAATATTTACAGGGACGAGGCTTGACCTCAAAAATATACGATCACATTAAAGAAATACGATTTACAGTCGGAGAAAAGAAACTCTACGCAATTGGATTCGAAAATTTATCCGGAGGCTTTGAGCTTCGTAATTCATTTTACAAAGGTTCATTGTTGAAAAAGGATATTTCAATAATCGATCTCAATAATAATGCAATGGCTTTATCAAATGTTCAAGATAAAAACATCAAAGCCGTGGCGGTTTTTGAAGGCTTTATGGATGCCTTGTCTTTTATAGAAATGCAAAGATCTTTCGCCGGAGATCTTCTCGTAATGAATTCCATTGCTCTTTTAAACAAATCCATAGAACGTTTGAAAAACTACTCTGATATCAATCTGTTTCTCGACAACGATAATGCAGGAATTAAATGTAAATCTCAGATCATAAAATCTTTTTCGCAAGCAAAAGATTACTCCGGAATTTATTCCAACCATAAAGATCTCAACGAATTTTTGATACATCGAATAAAAAATGATGTAGTTAATAAATTAGGAAAACAATCTGAAAAATTTCCTGAAGCGGACGAATTGCAAATAAGACATCAGGAAACTGAACTTAAAAATTTAAATGGTTTTAAAAGGAAACGTTGATAAAGCTTGCTGTATGTTTTACCAACTACCTGCAGAAGTTAGGAGCGCATTCGCAACTTTGAAGGTCGTTCCTCCCAACAAAGTTTCAAATACGCTCTGCGAGGCTTCAACCTGAGTAAAATAGCATAAGGTTGATTGTTACCAACCTGTGTAAAAAATACGCAGGTCTTTAACGAAGGTGTGTAAAAAATGCACAGGTAAATTTAATTGCTGTATAATTTTTATACAACAATTTTGATTGGAAACATATAGCACAAACTTCAAAGATGAAAACTAATGAAGACTTCGATAAATTTCAAGGCAGTCAAATCGGACTCTGAAACTCATAATTTCAGAAAGAAAACTTTCGACTACATCCGTAAAGATCTGACACCAAACAATGAATATTGGTTAGAACAGAAAATATCTATTAGAATGCAGAAGATTGAAGCATATTGCAAAGCTAAGTCAGGAAGAAAATTGCAAAAGAATGCAATGCCAATTCGGGAAGCTGTAGTTGTTATAAAAGAAAATACGACGATGTTGGAACTTCAAAACTTGGCAAAAAGACTGGAAGATGAACTGAAAATCCGTGTTTTTCAAATTGCTATACATAAAGATGAAGGTCATACCGATAAGGACACGAAAGAATGGAAGCCAAATTACCACGCTCATTTGGTGGCTGATTGGCAAGATTTGGAAACGGGTAAAACACTTAAACATCAATCTTACCACTATTCAAAAATGCAAGATCTGACAGCTGAATGCCTGAATATGGAAAGGGGGATTTCTGGATCTAGAGGAAGATTGGAAGCTATTGAGTTTAAGATTCAAAAGAAAGAAGAAGATCTCAAAGTTTTGGAAGAAATGTATAACAAAATGAAATCTGAGATGAGTTTAGATAAATCCCAGCAACTGATTGTAAAGGAAAATGATTTTTTGGGTTTTAAAAGACTCAATACTGATAAAACAATTGCGAATTATGAAAAAACATTTCGAATCTATAGAAGCACAATTCAAAAAAGTAAAACAGACTTGGAATCTAAGTCCAAACAGATTGCTGAACTCAGTACAAAAGTTGATAGCTTAAATAAAGAAGTTCAATCATTCAAAAATAAGTATTCCGTGCTATTGACTGAGCCAAATGTTTTTGCTTCAGAAAAGAAAAAATATTTAGATTCTGTCACCAATATTCTTGAAAGAAAGGTCAAATTTGAAAGATATAAATATCCTAATATTGACAGGACAGAAAATCAAAAGCTAATATCGGAAATGGGGCAGATTGCAGAAAACATTTGTAAAGAAAATAATATCCCATTCTCTGCTATTAATGAGATTTTTAAAAATAATGAGATGGCAGTTCAGCTTTTCTCTATACTACGTTTCGGTACTAATGATGCAAATTATATGACTGAGGATATTCCAATTGGCAAGCAAAAGAGGAGAAAAAGACTGTAAATACAAGTAGTGTCAAAATGTGTCTTTTTGCCTTTGAGTTAAAAGAATCTATTCATTCCGGAAATTTTTCCTATGTAAGATCACCAAACTAAAAATATGTTTTCATAATTGAATTAATACTTCAATTTTTTATAAGAGCAATGGAGTTCATTTTATCTGCATTTGTTCTCACAAAACATTTTTAAATCCATAGAAAATTAAAAAATAATAAATATTTGTAAGCGCTTATTTATCAAATCATCAAAATAAATTTTAAATTAGTGATAAGAATTACAATAGGAAGTTCTATAAATGAAATTACTTGTTCGGCAAGCGCCCAACCACTAGGCAATATTTATCATCATGAAAAATACATATGGAAAAAGATATCATTACATTTGGATTTGAGATTCCAGGTTATTCAAATTTTGAAAAAAATATAACATCCAACGTATCCCTTATGGATGCTGATATTGTTGTTATTTGTCCAGAAATAATAAAGCCAAGTAGTCATAGTTGGGTGAGCTTTTCATCAGGTGGCGGCGGTTGTTATGATGTGTCAGCTTCGACAAATTTTATTAACAAGTTGCAGCATTTGAAAAAAGAATTAACTGACATGCTTAAACTTGGGAAAACAATCTTTATACTTTTAAGTGAAAAAAATACATTCCTTATTGCTTTAAGCACTTCACATCCCAGAAAAGGACAAACTACATACAACACAACCTCCTCATCAAATTATGATTTTTTACCAATTAGTATTGGGAAGCTAACCTCTGCATCTGGTGACAAAATAATTTTTACGGGAAATTCGATTTTTGCTAATTTTAATAAAGAATACAATAAGAATTTGGTTTATAAAGCTTACGTAGAAAATTCAGAGAACTGCAATATTGTATACACCGGAAAAGACACAAACAAAATTTTAGGTTCAATTCAAAAAGTTGGAAATGGTCATTTGATAACATTACCGATGATAGAGTTTAATAAAGACTTCACAAAGTACGATGAGGAAAAGGATAAATATTTTTGGACAAAGGAAGGAGTTAGTTTTGGTAAAAACTTCATTCAAAATTTATTAGAAATTGACAAAAATCTCACAAGTAATTCGAATAAAACCCCTATCCCAGATTGGGCTTCGTTAGATGAGTTTGTAACTTCAAAAGCAAAATCTATTGAAAAATCTATCGAAACTAATAATAAGAAGATACTTGAGCTGAAAGAAAGCAATATTAAATACAATGATTTACTGCTTGAAGAAAATAAAATTAAAGATTTACTTTTCGAATCGGGTAAACCATTGGAGGATGCGGTAACTAATGCTCTAAATATTTTGGGCTACGAAGCACAAAATTATGAAGATGGCGTATTAGAACTTGATCAAGTCATAGTAAGTCCCGAAAAGCACCGATTCATAGGTGAATGTGAGGGAAAAGATACTAAAGATATTAATATCACAAAATTTAGACAACTCTTAGAATCTTTAAATGCTGATTTTGCAAGAGATGAAGTTCAAGAAAAAGCTTTCGGTATTTTATTTGGAAACCCTCAAAGATTATCTGAACCAAATTCGAGAACTTTAGATTTTACAGAAAAGTGCAAAATTGGTGCTGAAAGAGAAAAAATAGCATTAGTAAAAACGTCGGATTTATTTTTTGTTATTAAATATTTAAAAGAAAATGATAACGATAATTATAAGAAAAAATGTAGAGATGCCATTTACAAAGGGCTCGGTAAAATTGTAACTTTTCCTCCAATTCCAAAAACTAAATCTCGCCAAACATAGGTTTTGCAAAATGTAGAATTAAGTATAAAGTTATATTTCCACTATTCTGCAAATTGGATTTTTATTTTGATAAGCTACAATTTAAACCTAGACTAAAAGCAAATGAAACTTTCCGACCTAACAATAGAAAGCATTAAAGAATTTATATCAGGCGACAATGGTTTGACTCCTGGACTTTCTGGACCATTAATTTTGAAACTTTTTAATCAAGTTGGTTTTAAAGATGTTTATAAATGGGAAGAAGGCGGAATGCCACGAAAATTAAGCCGAAATGCTTATATAATAGAAAAACTTACTGAAATCAATGGACAAAAAGAATTAATTCAATTATTAGAAATAGTTTTTGACCCAAGACACTTTGCGAAAGATGTAAATAAGGATATTGCAACTGCTGTTGAAAAAATAAATGTATTATTACAGCAAGACGGTTATAGACTTGAAGATATTGATGGTAAATATAAAATCATTGGTGCTGAATTACCGGATGACATTGAAGTAGAAGTGCATTTCGAAGAAATTCAAAGGCAAATAATCGAACAAATTAGACTTGCAAAATTTACTATATGGGTAGCAGTAGCTTGGTTTACTGACAAAGATTTAATGAGGGAACTCTATGAACAAAAGCAAAAAGGAATAAATGTCCGCTTGGTTATACTTGACGATGAAATAAATGCTAAAAATGGTTTTCAATACGAGAAATATTTTGAAACAAAACGAGTTCATAAAACAGGAATCTATCAGAATATCATGCATCATAAATTTTGCATAATTGACTTGAAAACAATAGTACACGGTTCATATAATTGGACAACAAAAGCGAAATGGAATAGAGAAACAATAAGTATCGAAAATAGCAGAGAATTAGCAGAAAAATATGCGACAGAATTTAAACAACTAATAAAATAATCATCAGCATTTCAAATGAGGTTTAGCACTTCATAGTTTGTCAATTCACCAAACTGCAAATGGCTATCAGCTAGCTTATAGAAAATTATGGCACAAAGAACGACATTAGAAGATTTTTTAAGAAGATCTAAAGAAATTCATGGTAACAAATATGATTATTCAAAGGTAGTTTATAAAACAACCGAATCTAGAGTAATAATAATTTGTCCAGAGCACGGTGAATTTGATATGAGACCACGTGCTCACTACGCAGAAAACAGAGGTTGTCCAAAATGTGACAATAGTCATAAAAGTGGATTTCATAAAAGTATATGGTATGATAAAAGCAAATATATATATTTAATTGAATGCTACGGAAACAATGAAAAATTCTTAAAATTTGGTGTTACAATTACTGATATTGAAACAAGGACATTAAAAGGTGAATTACCATATTCATATACACGATTATTTTCAAAAAAAATTGAAATTGGAGAAGAAGCTATGAAAATTGAAGTCAAATTAAAAAAGAAATATGCAAGTTTGTCATATAAACCATTGTTGAAATTTAGAGGAAGTACGGAGTGTTTAGTATTGGGAATAAAAGAGAACATTTTAAATTATTTAAAATGAATTAGTCAATACTTAATCTGACAGTTATAATCAAATTAAATAACTTTAAAACAGATTAAGTATTATGACAACACAACAAAAAATTATCAAA